>NZ_JASBQZ010000022.1:0-79728 GCF_029960685.1 Pseudomonas sp. AL10 | reverse complement strand
GATCAAGATCAAAAGCAGATCAAGATCAAGAGCGGCTCGCTTCGCATCGTGGTTAGCGTCTGCTGCGACAACCTACAAAATTGTGTAGGTACCTATGCTCATCGGGGCTCAGTCGTTGAAGTCTTCCCAGCCACCCATCTGTTTCCAGCGATTGACGATGCCGCAGAACAGCTCGGCGGTCTTCTCGGTGTCGTAGCGGGCCGAGTGGGCTTCACGCCCGTCAAAGTCGATACCGGCTGCCTGGCAGGCTTTGGCCAGAACGGTCTGACCGTAGGCCAGGCCGGCAAGGGTGGCGGTGTCGAAGCTGGAGAACGGGTGAAATGGGTTGCGCTTCATGTCCAGCCGCGCCACGGCGGCGTTCAGGAAACCCAGGTCGAAACTGCTGTTGTGGCCGACCAGGATCGCGCGTTTGCAGCCATTGGCCTTCAACGCCTTGCGCACGCCGCGGAAGATATCGGTCAGCGCCGCTTCTTCACTCACCGCCATGCGCAGGGGGTGGTCGAGCTTGATCCCGGTGAACTCCAGGGCAGCGGCTTCGATATTGGCGCCTTCGAAGGGTTCTACGCGAAAGAAATGCGTGTGCTCCGGGTACACAAAGCCCTGTTCGTCCATGCCGATGGTGGTTGCGGCAATTTCCAGCAAGGCATCGGTGGCGCAGTTGAACCCACCGGTTTCTACGTCGATGACGACCGGCAGATAGCCGCGAAAACGCTCGGCCATCGGATGGCGCGAGCCGCCACCGCCGTGCTCTTGTTCGTCGTCGTAATGGTCTTCACTCACTTGCTTTCCTCCAGCAGGCGCCAGCGCAGTGTTTCACCGGCGCGCAGCGGGATAACGGTCAGCTCGCCAAAGGGCAGGCTGGCAGGGGCGGTCCAGTCTTCACGAACCAGGGTAATGCGGTCGGTATTCGCCGGCAGGCCGTAGAAACGCGGGCCGTTGAGGCTGGCAAAACCTTCGAGCTTGTCCAGCGCGTTACGCTGTTCGAATGCTTCGGCGTACAACTCGATGGCGGCAAACGCGGTGTAGCAGCCGGCGCAGCCGCATGCGGCTTCCTTGGCGTGCTGGGCGTGGGGCGCCGAGTCGGTACCGAGGAAGAATTTCGGGCTGCCGCTGGTGGCGGCATCCAGCAGGGCTACCTGATGGGTGTTGCGCTTGAGGATCGGCAGGCAGTAGAAGTGCGGCCGAATCCCGCCCACCAGCATGTGGTTGCGGTTGTAGAGCAGGTGATGGGCCGTGATGGTCGCGCCAACGTTGGCTGACGCTTCGCTGACGAACTGCACCGCATCGGCGGTGGTGATGTGTTCAAACACCACTTTGAGCGTCGGGAACAACTCGACCACACGCCGCATGTGTTCATCGATGAAGATTTTTTCGCGATCGAACACATCCACGTCGCCACGGGTGACTTCCCCGTGGATCAGCAATGGCATGCCGACCTCCGCCATGGCTTCGATCGCCGGCAAGATCTTGTCGATACTGGTTACACCGGAATCGGAGTTGGTGGTCGCACCTGCCGGGTACAGCTTGGCGGCGTGCACATAACCGCTGGCCTTGGCTTCACGGATTTCTTCAGGCTGGGTGCGGTCGGTCAGGTAGAGCACCATCAACGGTTCGAAGCGGCTGCCGGCCGGTCGTGCAGCGAGGATGCGCTGGCGATAGGCGTCGGCTTCTGCGGCATTGCGCACCGGAGGTACCAGGTTAGGCATGATGATGGCACGGCCAAACGTGCGGGCCACATCGGCCACGGTTTGGGGTAACGCAGCACCATCGCGAAGATGAATATGCCAGTCGTCGGGACGCAGCAGGGTCAGGCGGTCGGACATTGGGGATTCCAGGCGGGTCAATCTGGTGGGAATGCTACCGGAAAAGACTCTTGCAGGCACTCGCTATCAAGTTTTGCCGGATGCTACCGATATCTCCGGGTATGCCTTAACGATGTATGACGCTGTGAAGTGTTGTAGAAACCCATGGAGCCTCCCGTGCGCCAGTATTATCTAGCCCTGCTCAGTGTGTTCGCCAGCCTGCCTGCGGCGGCCCTCACGTTCCAGACACGTCTGGAGAATATTGAGTGGAAGGTAGAGGGCGATCAGTTCGAGTGCCGCTTGACCCAGCCGATCACCGATTTCGGTTCCGGTGAATTCGTACGCCGGGCCGGCGAACAGGCGACGTTTCGTCTGAAAACCTATGGCAGCAGCCTAGGCGCCGGCTCGGCAACCCTGTTGGCCGCTGCGGCGCCGTGGCAACCGGGCCGAGGTGATATCAACCTTGGGGCCGTGCGTGTCGGCAGCGGCGACGTGCTGTTCAATAGCTCCCAGGCCCAGGCCGGTCGCCTGTTCACCGGCTTGCTCGAAGGGCGCAGCCCGACGGTGCGGCATTACGGGCGTGAAGGTGGTTACTCGGAAATTCGCCTGCTGCCGGTGAAGTTCAACAAGGCCTATAACGATTATCAGCTGTGCACCACCAAGCTGCTGCCCATGAATTACGACCAGGTCAAACAGACAGAAGTGGGCTTTCCCGGTGGGGGCATTGAGCTGGACGCGGCGGCCAAGAAGAAGTTGTCCGTGATCCTGGCCTTCATGAAAGCCGATCCCACGGTCAATCATGTCGAGTTGAACGGCCATTCGGACAACAGTGGCAACCGTCTGACCAACCGCGACGTGTCCCGCCGCCGTGCCCTGGCGGTGATGGACTACTTCAAGGCCAACGGCATCCAGGAATCGCAGATCACGATGCGCTTCCATGGCGAAAGCTACCCCTTGGCGCCCAACACCAATGCCGCCAACCGTGCGCGTAACCGTCGTGTGAATATTCAGCTTGAGCGCGTGGCTACGCCTGAGAAACCGGCGCCCCAGGCCACTGCGCCGAGCAACCCGGCGGCGACCTCATAAGAGGCGACCATCGGTCGCCCACTCGACATAATCTGTCGCTTTATCTTCATTTGCTGTCGCGCCCCTGTAATTTCGCGGTTTTGATCGGTAGAATCGTCGCCTTTCCGTACAACCCCGTGGAGTGATGGCATGGCCGACGTAAACAAGGTCGTTCTCGCGTATTCCGGCGGCCTGGACACTTCGGTGATCCTCAAGTGGCTGCAGGATACTTATAACTGTGAAGTGGTGACCTTCACCGCTGACCTGGGTCAGGGTGAAGAGGTCGAACCTGCACGTGCCAAGGCGCAAGCCATGGGCGTGAAAGAGATCTACATTGACGACCTGCGCGAAGAGTTCGTCCGCGATTTCGTCTTCCCGATGTTTCGCGCCAACACTGTCTATGAAGGTGAGTACCTGCTGGGTACCTCCATCGCCCGTCCGCTGATCGCCAAGCGCCTGATCGAGATCGCCAACGAAACCGGTGCCGACGCCATTTCCCACGGCGCCACCGGCAAGGGCAACGACCAGGTCCGTTTCGAACTGGGTGCCTACGCACTCAAGCCAGGCGTGAAAGTCATTGCGCCGTGGCGTGAGTGGGACCTGTTGTCCCGTGAAAAGCTGATGGATTACGCTGAAAAGCACGCCATCCCGATCGAGCGTCATGGCAAGAAGAAGTCGCCGTACTCGATGGACGCCAACCTGCTGCACATTTCCTATGAAGGCGGCGTGCTGGAAGACACCTGGACCGAGCACGAAGAAGACATGTGGAAATGGACCGTCTCCCCGGAGAACGCTCCAGACAAGGCGCAGTACCTGGAACTGACTTACCGCAACGGCGATATCGTCGCGCTGGACGGCGTTGAAATGACCCCGGCCACCGTATTGGCGACCCTGAACCGTATCGGCGGCCAGCATGGTATCGGCCGTCTCGACATCGTCGAGAACCGTTACGTGGGCATGAAGTCCCGTGGCTGCTACGAAACCCCAGGCGGCACCATCATGTTGCGCGCGCACCGCGCCATCGAATCCATCACCCTGGACCGCGAAGTCGCTCACCTCAAAGACGAGCTGATGCCCAAGTACGCCAGCCTGATCTACACCGGTTACTGGTGGAGCCCAGAGCGTCTGATGCTGCAACAGATGATCGACGCCTCCCAGGCTCACGTGAACGGTGTCGTACGCCTGAAGCTGTACAAGGGCAACGTGATTGTCACCGGTCGCAAGTCCGATGAGTCGCTGTTCGACTCCAACATCGCCACCTTCGAAGAAGACGGCGGTGCCTACAATCAGGCCGACGCGGCAGGCTTCATCAAGTTGAACGCACTGCGCATGCGCATTGCTGCCAACAAGGGCCGCTCGTTGTTCTGAGTCGCGCGCCTGTTGTGAAAAATGGCCTCTTGCGCAAGGGGCCATTTTTTTTGCCTGGGTTTTTATGGGCGCTTTAAAAACAGAGCCGTGTATAAATGTTTAGCCTGTGTTTAAGGATTTTTTCGTAACTTGCGCAATTATTTTCCGGTTTTGTCATTTGTTTTTAAGTCTGAATGATTTTTTACATCTGAGGAGGAACTATGTCTGACAGAAAATTCACTCATGTAGTTGCAATGGATATGTGAATTGTTGAATTTTCTGTAGGAATTTTGGAAGTGCTGAAATATGTTAAATGGAACTAATGGGAACGGTTGTTCCGGATTGATTTGTGCGCGTTACGGCGACAAGCAAGGGGCATTTCCTGAAAGTGTTGTGCGGCACGTTTACTTTCAGGGGCTAATGGGCACGATATTTCACTCAAAATATGTACGCGTCGAGAAAGGTCTGAAAGCAACCATAAAGCTCTATGCATCTAAGTTGGCGATTTTTTGTAGGTTAATTCCTATCTTCTTGTGGGTTGGGTCTCTGCCTGCTCTCGTTCGGGGGGGAATGCTATGCCAACTAGTAATCGACTAGGCTATTGTGTTTGCTCTAAATAATTCGAACAGCGAAATTGGACTTTCTCATGAATAAAGTGCTGATCGTGGATGATCATCCCGTCATTCGTCTTGCTGTGCGCATGCTAATGGAGCGTCATGGTTATGAGGTCGTTGCCGAGACTGATAACGGTGTCGATGCGTTGCAACTTGCACGGGAACATATGCCGGATATTGTGATACTGGATATCGGAATCCCCAAGCTTGACGGCCTGGAAGTTATTTGTCGGCTGGCATCAACCAAGCAAGCCGTCTCGTTCAAGGTGCTGGTGCTGACGTCCCAGGCCCCCGGCCATTTTTCCATGCGCTGCATGCAGGCGGGGGCCGCCGGCTATGTGTGCAAGCAGCAGGATCTGACAGAGTTGCTCAGTGCCATCAAGGCGGTGCTTTCCGGCTATAGCTATTTCCCGAACCAGGCGCTCAATTCGGTACGCTCAACCATGGGCAATGCCAGTGAAGCCGACATGGTCGAACGCTTATCGGGGCGGGAGATGATGGTGCTGCAGCAGCTGGCCCGTGGCAAAACCAACAAGGAGATTGCCGATGGCATGTTCCTCAGCAACAAAACCGTCAGTACCTACAAGACGCGCTTGCTGCTCAAGCTCAATGCCCGGTCCCTTGTGGACCTGATCGAACTGGCCCAGCGCAACGGCCTGGTTTAGGAGGATATTGCACCCCTTGAATACCCGTGTAACCGGCAGAAAAAAGCCTCCGTCAGGGAGGCTTCCGGCCGCCAACGGCTCGATCAGAAATCGAAGTCGTAATCGGCCAGCTGTTTTTGCAAGCGTCGCTCTTCCAGAAGATTGTCGATAGTGCGGCGTTTGCTCAAATTGGTCTTGGCCACCTCTGCCACCGGTGCCTCTACCACATCGTCATCCGACTCAACGAGGTCGTCTTCCACTTCCAGTTGTTCGTTGCCAGCGCTCATAAGGTCAACTCCAGGCTAAGACTGCCGTTGGGGCTCCTTATAGCGATAATCCGCGGACGGGTAAAAAAGATTTTTTCAATCGTCTGATCACAAAAACCAATGATCGCTCAATCGTCGGAGGTTTTGTCCTTGTATTCGCACAAGTCTTCGATACGGCAGCTCCCACAGCGCGGCTTGCGGGCCTGGCAAACGTAGCGTCCGTGCAGGATCAGCCAATGATGGGAGTCGAGCAAATAGGGCTTGGGCACGAACTTCATCAACTGCTTTTCTACCTCAACCACATTCTTGCCCCGTGCAATGCCGGTTCGGTTGCTGACGCGGAAAATGTGCGTGTCCACCGCCATGGTCAACTGCCGGAATGCCGTATTGAGCACCACGTTCGCCGTTTTGCGGCCCACGCCTGGCAAGGCTTCCAGGGCTTCGCGGGTTTGTGGCACCTCCCCCCCATGCAGCTCCAACAGCAGGCGGCATGTTTCGATCACATTCTTGGCCTTGCTGTTATACAGGCCGATGGTCTTGATGTATTCGGACAGGCCTTCCACACCCAGGGCGTAAATCGCGGCGGGTGTATTGGCCACGGGGTACAACTTCGCCGTGGCCTTGTTGACGCCAACGTCCGTGGATTGAGCCGAGAGGATCACCGCAATCAGTAACTCGAACGGTGAGGAGTAGGCCAATTCGGTTTTCGGTTCCGGATTGTCTTCGTGAAACCTGCGGAAAATTTCCAGGCGTTTTGCGGCATTCATAGGGGCAGGCGTTTCCTTGCAGGCGGTCGGCGTGATGTTAGCAATACACAGTGCAGTGGGTCAGCCGTTGGCCTCGGCATCCTGCAGCGTTTGCTCGGCGGCGTTCAATGCGGCTTTCAAGGTTGCGATTTCATGCGCATCAGCTTGCTGATCCTGAGCCTTTTTCAACGCAGCCCGGCGCATGGCCAACTGGATCTTTGCGCGCTTGAACTCGGTGCTTTTAGCGGCCGTCTTTGGTGGCTGCGGTGAGCTGTTGGCCTCCAGTGCGGCAAGCGCCTGCTCGGATGCCTCGAACTGTCGCTGCAGCATAATCAATTGCGACTGTTGCTCAAAGGTCGGCGGATGCCCAAACGCTTTCAAGGATTTGTGCAACTGAGCGCGACTCATGGCGACGTTGGTTTTGGCCTGTTTGATCGCGGCGTCCTGAGCGGCCTGAGAGTCATCGACCGGTGCCACCGCCATCGGCGCTGTGCGCTTGGCGCGTGCCAGGCGTTCGGCGAGCTTGCAAGCCTCTTCACGTTGCAGGCGGGCGTTACGTTGTTCGAAGCGCCGCCGCGCCCGGTTGCGTTTGAAGTCGCGTGCACGCCGTTCATTATCGTTGCTGGCCAAGTCACCGACGATAGGCAGAACGTCAGCAAGCGGACGCATCTCGATACAGTCGACAGGGCAGGGCGCAACACACAGGTCACAACCGGTGCACTCGTCGACAATCACGGTGTGCATCAGCTTGGCGGCACCCACAATGGCATCCACCGGGCAGGCCTGGATGCATTTGGTACAACCGATGCATTCGGCCTCGCGGATATAGGCGACTTGCGCAGGCGCATCTCCACGGCTCGTGTCCAGGTCCAGTACCGGCAGGCGCAGCAGTTGTGCAAGCCCGACGATGGTTTCCTGCCCGCCGGGCGGGCACTTGTTGATGGCTTCGCCTTTAGCGATGCCTTCTGCGTAAGGTTTGCAACCCGGGTGCCCGCACTTGCCGCATTGAGTCTGCGGCAGCAGCGCGTCGATACGTTGAATGAGGTTCATGCTGTGATCATAGCGTTGACGCCCGGCCCAGGGAGAAGGGCAAGCTGAGAGGCCCCGCCGTAGCAACAGCGGGGCATTTTTCAGAGGTTACTTGATGCGTTGGCCCGGCTTCGCGCCGCTGTCCGGGCTCAGCAGGTAGATTTCTTCGCCGCCAGGGCCGGCCGCCATCACCATGCCTTCGGAAATGCCGAACTTCATTTTCCGTGGCTTGAGGTTGGCGATCATCATGGTCAGGCGACCATCGAGCTTGGACGGGTCCGGGTAAGCGCTCTTGATGCCGGAAAACACGTTGCGCTGTTCGTCGCCGATATCCAGCGTCAGGCGCAGCAGCTTGTCGGCGCCTTCCACGGCTTCGGCCTTGATGATCAGCGCCACGCGCAAATCCACGGCGGCAAAGGCGTCGAAATCGATTTCCGGGGAAATCGGGTCCTTGGCCAGCTCGCCATTGCCCGCCGGCGCGGATTGGCCGGTATCGGTCTGGCTGGCGACCAGGTCTTCTTTCGAAGCGTCGGTCATGGCCTGGACTTTCACCGGGTCAATACGGGTCATCAAGGGCTTGAACGCGTTCAACTGATGATTACCGAGCAAGGTGGTGTGATCGTTCCAGCTCAACGGCGCCACATTGAGGAACGCCTCGGCATCGGCGGCCAGCAACGGCAGCACCGGCTTGAGGAAGATCACCAACTGACGGAACAGGTTGACCCCGGTGGCGCAGATAGCCTGGACTTCAGCTTCCTTGCCTTCCTGCTTGTTCAGGGACCAAGGCGCCTTGTCGGCGATCCAGGCGTTGGCGCGGTCGGCCAGGCCCATGATCTCGCGCATGGCGCGGGCAAAGTCGCGGGCTTCATAAGCGTCGGCGATGCTCGGAGCGGCGGCCAGGAAGGCGTCGGTCAACTCCGGTGCGGCGTTCTCGGCTACCAGTACACCGGCGTTGCCCTTGTGGATAAACCCGGCACAACGGCTGGCGATGTTGACGACTTTGCCCACCAGGTCCGAGTTGACCTTCTGTACGAAGTCTTCCAGGTTCAGGTCCAGGTCGTCCACACCACGGCCCAGCTTGGACGCGTAGTAATAGCGCAGGTATTCCGGCGACAGGTGGTCCAGGTAGGTGCGCGCCTTGATAAAGGTGCCACGGGACTTGGACATTTTCTGGCCGTTGACCGTCAGGTAGCCGTGCACGGCGATGCCGGTCGGCTTGCGGTAGCCCGAGCCTTCAAGCATTGCCGGCCAGAACAGCGCGTGGAAGTTGACGATGTCCTTGCCGATGAAGTGGTACAGCTCGGCGGTGGAGTCCTTGCCCCAGAACGCGTCGAAGTCCAACTCCGGGGTGCGATCGCACAGGTTCTTGAAGCTGGCCATGTAGCCGATCGGCGCGTCCAGCCACACATAGAAGTACTTGCCCGGCTCGCCCGGAATTTCGAAGCCGAAGTACGGCGCGTCGCGGGAGATGTCCCACTGCTGCAGGCCACTGTCGAGCCATTCGGAGAGTTTGTTGGCCACGGCGTCCTGTAAGGTGCCGCTGCGCGTCCAGGTTTGCAGCATTTGCTGGAAATCCGGCAGCTTGAAGAAGAAGTGCTGCGAGTCCTTGAGTACCGGCGTGGCGCCGGAGATCGCTGATTTGGGATCCTTCAAATCGGTGGGTGCGTAGGTCGCGCCGCATTTTTCGCAGTTGTCGCCGTACTGGTCTTCGGTGCCGCATTTCGGGCAGGTGCCCTTGATGAAACGGTCGGCCAGGAACATTTTCTTTTCCGGGTCGAAATACTGGGTCACCGAACGTTGGTCGATGTGCCCGGCTTCCTTCAACCGCAGGTAGATCTGGCTCGACAGCTCGCGGTTTTCTTCGGAGTGGGTCGAGTGGAAATTGTCGAAGTCCACCAGGAACTCGGCAAAGTCGGCGCTGTGTTCAGCCTGCACATTGGCGATCAGTTGTTCCGGGGTGATGCCTTCCTTTTCGGCGCGCAACATGATGGCCGAACCGTGGGCGTCGTCCGCGCAGACATAAATGCATTGATTGCCGCGATGCTTCTGGAAGCGCACCCACATATCGGTCTGGATGTACTCAAGCATATGGCCAAGATGGATCGAACCATTGGCATAGGGCAGGGCGCTGGTGACGAGGATCTTGCGTGGCTCGGACATGGGGCTCGGCTACTTGATGAAACGGAGGTCGGCCACTATAAAGCGCCGGGAAATTTATTTCACCCCGTGACGCTGTTTCAGAATCTTCCACGCCTTCGAAAGCATGCCGTTCAGCGGCTGGAACGGTTAGGATAGCCGCCTGTTTCAGTCAGTCTTTTTTCGGGAGTAGCCCATGAGCGCCGTCAATCGCGCAGCGGTGGAAGCCGTTCTTCGCCAGTACACCGACCCTTATTTGAACCAGGACCCGGTCAGTGCCGGCTGTGTGCGTGCCATCGAGGTCCAGGGCGACCAGGTGTCGGTGCAGTTGCAACTGGGTTATGCCGCGGGTCTGTTCAAAAGCGGTTGGGCACAGATGCTGCAAATGGCCATCGAGGGCCTCGACGGTGTGGGTTCGGCCAAGGTCGACATCCAATGCGTGATCGCGCCGCACAAGGCCCAGGCGCAGATCCCGGGCCTGGCCAACGTCAAGAATGTGGTGGCGGTGGCGTCCGGCAAGGGCGGCGTGGGTAAATCCACCACCGCGGCCAACCTGGCCCTGGCCCTGGCGCGGGAAGGTGCGCGCGTGGGCATTCTCGATGCCGACATCTACGGGCCGAGCCAGGGCGTGATGTTCGGCATCGCCGAAGGCACACGGCCGAAGGTCAAGGATCAGAAATGGTTTGTGCCCATCGAGTCGCTGGGTGTGGAAGTGATGTCCATGGCGTTTCTCACCGATGACAACACGCCGATGGTCTGGCGCGGGCCGATGGTCTCCGGCGCGTTGCTGCAATTGGTCACACAAACGGCGTGGGGTGACCTCGACTACCTGGTGATCGACATGCCGCCAGGCACCGGTGACATCCAGTTGACCCTGGCGCAGAAAGTGCCGGTGGCCGGTGCGGTGATCGTCACCACGCCTCAGGACCTGGCGTTGCTGGACGCCAGGAAAGGTGTGGAGATGTTCCGCAAGGTCAACATCCCGGTGCTGGGCGTGGTGGAAAACATGGCGGTGCATATCTGTTCCAACTGCGGGCATGCCGAGCATCTGTTCGGTGAGGGCGGGGGCGAGAAGCTCGCTACTCAGTATGGCGTTGAACTGCTGGCATCGTTGCCATTGGCGATGGAGATTCGTGAGCAGGCCGATGGTGGCAAACCTACCGTCGCGGCCGAGGCTGATGGGCAGATTGCGATGATCTATCAGGAGTTGGCCCGTCATGTCGGTGCGCGGATTGTCTTGCAGGAAGCGACGGCACCGGCGATGCCGACCATTACCGTGAGCGACGATTGATTAGGCTGTAACGGATACGCGAAAAGCCTGACGACCCGTGGTGCTCTCGGGTTTTTCGCGAGCGAGCTCGCTCCTACAGGTGGGGTGTGAATAGGGCTTGTTGCTACTTTGCGTAATGCGCGTGTAAGCATTCGCTTACTTTTTCGTAAGTGTTTGGTTTTTTTGGCTGTTGCGTACGTCTTGAAATGACGAAGCTATTATCTATCTTATTGAAAGATAACGATTATTTTCGCGAGTGAGAGCGGTAGAGTTTGTCAGACCGCTGAGGGCATCGCGTTGAACTTCCCTCGGAACGCTCTAACATCAGCCCTGTGTCCACGGATTGGCACAGCCATCAAGGAACGATGGTTTGAAGGAACGTCGCAGGATGCGATTCATCAGGATGATGAAAAGGAATACAGGGACTAGGGAAAAAATGTGGGCGGGTCATACCGCCCCTTTTTTTGCCTGTAGAAAAGTGAACCCAGGCACCCGAACGCAAAAAAGGCCCTCAAGGGCCTTTTTTTGTTGGGCAGTGGCGCTTTAGCGCTCTAGTTGCTCAATCTTGTTGGGCTTGCCATCCCATTCGGCGGCGTCCGGCATCGGATCTTTGCGCTCAGTGATGTTTGGCCAGATGTCTGCCAACTCGACGTTCAACTGAATGAATCGCTCCATGCCCGCAGGCACTTCGTCCTCGGAGAAAATCGCGACGGCCGGGCATTCTGGTTCACACAGGGCGCAGTCGATGCACTCATCCGGGTGGATAACCAGGAAATTCGGGCCTTCGTAGAAGCAGTCCACCGGACAGACTTCTACGCAGTCGGTGTACTTGCACTTGATGCAGTTGTCGGTGACGACGAAGGTCATTTCTAATTTTCTCCTCAGGCGGCGGCAGCGAAACCCCTTGTGGTGGGGTTCGCGAGGTTTGAGAGCGATAGTCTGCGGACCAGGCTAAAAGCCCGCAGCATCCCAAACCGCGCGAGATTCTATCAGCTTGCAAGCGTCTGCGTTATATCCGAGTCTTCAGTGCATATAACATTTCGAGCGCTTTACGCGGCGTCAAGTCATCCAGGTCAAGCTTTGCCAACTCATCCAGCACCGGATGGGGCAGGCTGGCGAACATATCGCTCTGATGCGGCGCGGCAGGTTTCTTGCTGGCCTTGGCCGGGCTGGCGACCACGGTTTCATGGGGCAGCGCCGTGGTTTCCAGGCGGCTTAAGTGTTCACGGGCGCGGGTGATCACCTCGTTCGGCACTCCGGCCAATTGCGCTACGGCCAGGCCGTAGCTCTGGCTTGCCGGCCCTGGCAGCACATGGTGCAGGAACACGATGCGCTCGTTGTGCTCGGTGGCATTGAGATGCACGTTGGCCACCAGCGGCTCGCTTTCCGGCAGCACCGTCAGCTCGAAGTAGTGCGTGGCAAACAACGTGTACGCACGCAAATGCGCCAAGCGTTCAGCCGCCGCCCAGGCCAGGGACAGGCCGTCGAAGGTGCTGGTGCCGCGGCCCACTTCGTCCATCAGCACCAGGCTGCGCTCGGTGGCGTTGTGTAGGATGTTGGCGGTCTCGCTCATTTCCACCATAAAGGTCGAACGGCCACCGGCCAGGTCATCGCTGGAGCCGATCCGCGTGAAAATGCGGTCCACCAGGGACAACTCGCAACTGGCTGCCGGTACGAAGCTGCCGATATGCGCCAACAGCACGATCAACGCGGTCTGACGCATGTAGGTGGATTTACCGCCCATGTTCGGACCGGTGATCACCAGCATGCGGGTATCGTCGTCCAGCGACAGGTCATTGGCGACGAACGGCGTGGTCAGCACTTGCTCCACCACCGGGTGACGACCTTGCACGATGCGCATGCACGGTTCGCTGACAAACCGTGGGCAATTGAGGTCCAGGTTCAGCGCACGTTCGGCGAGGTTGCTCAACACATCCAGCTCCGCCAGGGCGGCGGCGGTGTCTTGCAACGGCGCCAGGCGGCTGATCAAGTCCTCGAGCAAGGCTTCGTAGAGCATCTTTTCCCGCGCCAGGGCGCGGCTTTTGGCCGACAGCGCCTTGTCTTCGAATGCTTTGAGCTCGGGGGTGATAAAACGCTCGGCGCCTTTGAGGGTCTGGCGACGTTGATAATCGATAGGCGCCGACTCGGCCTGTTTGCTCGGCAGCTCAATAAAGTAGCCATGCACACGGTTGTAGCCGACTTTCAGGTTAGCCAGGCCCGTACGGGCTTTTTCGCGGGCTTCCAGATCGATCAGGAACTGCCCGGCGTTTTCGCTCAGCGATTGCAGCTCATCCAACTCGCTGTCATAGCCGGTTTTCAACACGCCGCCGTCACGAATGATCGCCGGTGGGTTGTCGATGATGGCCTTTTCCAGCAGCGCCGCGAGGTCCGGGTAAGTGCCAGCGGTGACGGCAAGCTGTTGCAGGTGCGGCGTGTCCAGTTCGGTCATCGCCACTTGCAACTGCGGCAGCGCGCTCAAGGCATCACGCAGGCGCGCCAAGTCACGGGGCCGCGCATTGCGCAGGCCGATCCGCGCCAGGATGCGCTCGATATCGCCAATCTCTTTCAGTTGCGGTTGCAGCTTTTCAAAGCGATAGCCGTCGAGCAGGCAGGTAATGGAAGACTGGCGCGCTTGCAGCACCGTCAAATCCCGTAGCGGACGGTTCAGCCAACGGGTCAGCAAACGGCTGCCCATGGCAGTCTGGCAACGGTCCACCACCGATTGCAGGGTGTTATCACGCCCGCCGGCCAGGTTGGTGTCCAGCTCCAGGTTGCGACGGCTGGCGCCATCGAGCACCACGGTATCGTCCAGACGCTCATGGCGCAGGCTGCGCAAGTGCGGCAGGGCGGTTCGCTGGGTTTCCTTGGCGTAGCTGAGCAGGCAACCGGCGGCGCCGATGGCCAGGGTCAACGTCTCGCAACCAAAGCCTTTAAGGTCCTGCACCGAGAACTGCTGGCAAAGACTTTTCAGCGCCGAATCACGTTCAAAATCCCACGGCGCACGACGCTTGGTCCCACGACGTTTCTCCGCCGGCAAGTCCTTGGGCCAATCATCCGGAATCAACAACTCCACCGGGTTGATACGCTCAAGTTCCGCCAGCAGGTTCTCCCAGCCCTTGATCTCCAGCACGCTGAAATTGCCACTGGTGATATCCAGCACCGACAGGCCGAACAAACGCTCATCGCCCAACACCGCCGCAATCAGGTTATCGCGACGCTCATCCAGCAACGCCTCATCACTCACCGTACCCGGCGTAATGATGCGCACCACCTGGCGTTCCACCGGCCCTTTACTCGTGGCCGGGTCGCCGATCTGCTCACAGATCACCACCGACTCGCCCAGCTTCACCAGCTTGACCAAGTAGCCTTCCAGCGAATGGTAAGGAATCCCACACATCGGAATCGACTGCCCCGCCGACTGCCCGCGCGCGGTCAGGGTGATGTCCAGCAGCTTGGCGGCCTTCTTCGCGTCTTCATAGAAGATCTCGTAGAAGTCGCCCATGCGATAGAACATCAACTGATCAGGGTGCTGGTTTTTCAGGCGCCAGTACTGCTGCATCATCGGGGTGTGGGAGGACAGATCGGAGGTGTTTTTACTCATTGGGTAATAGGCAAATTCGTTGAAAGTGATGGGGCAAAGGGGGCGCGTGGTCCAGTGTCGATCAGTTTAGAAAGGCGCACGTCAAAACAAAGCAGGTCGAATGTGGGAGCTGTCGAGCTTCAGCGAGGCTGCGATGGGATCACCGCCCTGTACCGGCGGGCCGAAGCACCCGCATCGCTGAAGTTCAAAAGCTCCACACCTTGCCCAATCGTGGTCGCTTAACTGATCGGCATTGGGCGCTTGGCCCAGCATTTTTTGCGATGGGCGCAAGGTTAACATGCGAAGTCGACCCTTCGCAGGTCGCAAACGACCCGGTAGAAATAGAAGAAGGGGCGGCGCATTTATCAAAATACGCCGCCCCCTTCTTTTTATCGCCCCTTTACTGAATGTTGCCGGGCGAATCCAACACCTTCACCACATCATCAACTACCGCCTTGACCATCTCCTGCAAGTAATGCGACGCCCAGGCATAACGGTCCGTCTCCTTGGTCATCGCCGCATCTTCTGCGAGCAGTTTGGCGATATGGAGAAGATCGGAGGCGTGGTGCAGGGCTTCTTGCAGGGAAACACCGCTGTTGACGCGGAATAGAGGTTGGTCGGAGTGAAAGGAGAAGGGGGTGACGCCGAGGGTGGTTAACGCAGGCGGATTTGTAGCGGTCATCGGTAAAACTCCCATATCAAGTGAGAGCTACCACGTTCGTTATCAGGCGAATGGGGTGGCAGCTGTGCGCAGGCTGATAAACCGGAGATACAGGAACCCGGCAGACCCGAAGGTCTCCCACGCACAGCCGCCATTGCACGAAATGAGGGGCGAAAAAAAACGCCTGCAAATCGGGTTTGGTGGCGCTTGTTGCGCCTGCATCTTGACGGGTTATCAGGCCCGGTCGCTGAATTGGCAGCGACGAATGGAAGGGTAGCGTGGTGATAGGGAGGGTGCAACTGGGAAACTGTGTCCTGGAAATAAATGCGTCCGCTTTTCTCCAGTAGGCAGCATTGGAGAAACACGCCTCCTAGAACGATGTGGCAGGTAATATCATGATTCGACTAGTTTGAACTTCGCAACCTGGAAAATTTATGACGAGTACCCTGAAGTATCAGATTCTTGCTGGGCTACCGGGCGAAGGGCCTCTTCCTTTGCAGTTCAGCGCTACCGGCCAAGGGCACCATAGTGAAGGATTCGTCATCAGGTTCTCGCCAGAGGCGAAGCCTTCTTGGGTGGGGAATTTTCAACCGGGTTTTTGCCGCTTCAGTTGCGTTCTGACGCTGGGTTCAACTTTTCATGTGATGATAGTTGCCGGTGGTCAGGGTTATATCGTGGACATTCGTAGCGGCGTTCTCTTGAAGCATTTCGGTGGCGATATCGAGTACTTGGTCAGCATTCCAGAATTAGATAGCATCCTTGTTTCAAATGGGGTGTGGCTCAGGCTTGTTAAAGGCGAGGCTGAGGTCTGGTGCTCTGAGCGCCTGTCTCTGGACGGGATTAGAAATATCCAAATCTCGCTCGCGGATGGGATCATTACAGGGGAGGGATGGTATGTAGACGATTGCTGGTATCCGTTCAAAGTCTGCATCTCCTCGGGTGAAGCTACGGGAGGAGTTTTCGAGTCGCTTGACTTCAGCTAAGTCCATTTCTGCGTTTCTGAATGATTAGCTACCGGCCGCTCTGGAAGCAGTTCGCGCCGAATCACCAAGCAGTAACACCGCCATAACTCAGCGATTCATCGCTCTGATCACTCTTTTTTTCCAGCGCCATTTTTACAATCTGTCACGTTGGGATAAGGCAGGCAGACCAGAATCATTTTACTCTTCGGTTCAAAGCCGATGCGATCAATGCCGGGAAGGTGATAATCTGGCTTTTTCGCAGCATATTAATCCTTCAAAGTTGGAATGACTGCGCGGTCCAATAGGCTATTTTGACCTACGCCCACTAGCCGGAAACAACCCTCGGATCACCCCAAGAAACGCCGCAAACAGATTGATTGAAGTCGCCGTAGTGATAGCAATCAACACATTGTCCGAGAACGGCGCTTTGCCCGAGTAATACGTCGACCACCCATTCCACACCAGTAAAACCGCCCAGAAGATCACACCACAAGCGGCAAACCAAAACGCCCGACCCGCATATTTCTTGCGCAGTTGCCTTTCGGCCTTCTGGTCTTTGAGGTTCTGGTTTCTTTCATCGTCGGTGCCTATGGCTTGCTCGCCACCGGCTTGGGTGTCCTGGTCAGGCCCTGCCGCGGGGGGCAGGGTGAGTTCCAGGTTGTCGAGTTCTTCACTCACGGATGCGGCTCTTTGGGTGAATGAGTGTTGCCATGTCTTCCCAGTCTATGGCAGAACCGTCGGCACCCTTGAGGGCCCAGGCTGTGCCGTCCTCGTGGGACAGGTTGGACAGTTGGGTGCCGGACCATTTGCCGTATTTGTTGATGATCCGGTCAATCAAGCGATGGGTGTAGGTGTCGCTCTCAGGCACTCTCGGTGTCACGAACACAATATCTTCGGCGTCGGGCTTCAGATTGCTGAGCAACGACGTCACCGGACGATTACCGTAGGATTTCAACTCATGGTAAAGCGACGGGATGACCGGGCCATATTGCCAGCGGGCAAAGTGATCATCCATAAGGGGCTGATCCCGTTCGCGCAAATGCCAGGACTGCGTATAAAACAGCAGTTTTTGCAGCTTCATGGGCGTCAGGCCCGAAAGCTTGCCTTCCTTCGCACGTTCAATGAAGGCGTTAGCGACAGCTAGCGCTGAATAAGCCATGAGCACCTCCGTCGTTGCTGGCTACGTTGTCCAAGAGTTTTATACATAGGCCTTGAGTTGTCGACATGCAAGGTGTTGACCGGCAGCAATACCAAGCTGTCGAAATAATAGAGCGTCGATAACTGGTTGCATATACAGTATTTTGATTCAAGTTAAGTGAAAGACGCGTGTTTAATGCATAAATATGCAAATTAGCATTTGCCAACCCCAAAAACTCCCGTCACTATCCGCGCTATGCAAAAACGCAACGTTTCTATCGTCTTAAGAGAATTGCTGGACCGCGACCGGATCTCCCCCACGGAGCTTCACCGACGCACTGGCGTGCCTCAATCCACACTGTCCCGGATCCTCAGCGGCAAGATCGTTGATCCGTCGGATAAACACATCTCCCGTATCGCCGAGTATTTTCGCGTGAGCACTGATTACCTGCGCGGGCGCGCAGCAGTGGGCGCTTTGCGCGATGACGGGCGCGACCCGATGCATTCGGAACTCAAGGACATAAGCCTGTGGGACGACGACACCCCCGTTAATGATGACGAGGTGTCGATCCCCTTTCTGCGCGAGGTTGAATTGGCTGCTGGATCAGGAAGATTCGTCATCGAGGAAAGCGAAAAGGCCAGCCTGCGGTTCGGCAAGCGCAGCCTGCGGCATAACGGTGTGCAGTTCGACCAGGCAAAGTGCGTGACGGTGCGCGGCAACAGTATGTTGCCGGTGTTGCGCGACGGGGCCACGGTAGGGGTGAATGCCGGCAAGAGCGGCATTGGCGACATCGTCGATGGCGACCTGTATGCCATCAATCACAACGGCCAGTTGCGGGTTAAACAGCTCTACCGCCTGCCTTCCGGGATTCGCCTGCGCAGCTTCAATCGTGATGAGCACCCCGATGAGGACTACAGCTTCCAGGAAATTCAGGACGAGCAGATCAGTATCCTCGGTCATGTTTTTTGGTGGGGCATGTACGCCCGCTAACCTCCACGCGTAAGAAGAAACCCGCCCATGTGCGGGTTTTTTTTCGCCCCTAGAAAACCGGCCAAGCCCAAGCCCGTAAGGCTTCTAATGCATTCATGCATTTCCATAGCAAAAATAAATGCATCTATGCATTGACTGTATATGCATACATGCATATTCTTCATCTCAAGCCAGCCAACAAGGCCTGGTGGAGGCGGCAAGGATGCTGCCAAGGAAGACAAGGAAGGCACGCAACATCGGCAAGGACGCCATCGAAGCGATGGCAGGGATGCCAGGCAAC
Source organism: Pseudomonas sp. AL10 (assembly GCF_029960685.1). Lineage (NCBI taxonomy): Bacteria > Pseudomonadati > Pseudomonadota > Gammaproteobacteria > Pseudomonadales > Pseudomonadaceae > Pseudomonas > Pseudomonas sp. AL10. The sequence goes on along the minus strand of NZ_JASBQZ010000022.1, from coordinate 61,198 downwards.
ACCGGCAAGGATGCCGACGCTCTTTAGTTTCAACGCTTCAACAACAGGCAGCGATGAACCGGCCTTAACGGTTCAGAGGGTTGGCAACTGACCCAGGTGTGCAGCGTAAAGCACCAGAAGCAGTTATCCGGCAGACAGGGATCGTGGTCGGAAAAACATCGAGGAAAGGACCGTACCGCGCCAGTAGCGCCGAAAGTCCGAGGACATCATTACTGAAAAGCCCGGGCGACCGGGCTTTTTGGAATGCCTACCTACCCAAGCATTTGTAAATGAAATACGGACTATTTATTGCTCAGCCAGGAGGCGTGACATGACAAATGAACAGCAAGCGTTAGCGGAAATGCCTATCTGGCTGGTGATCGTATTGGCGGTGATCGGCGGGGTGTCAGGTGAAATGTGGCGCGCCGATAAAGAAGGCGCACGTGGCTGGTCGCTGATCCGCCGTCTGGCCCTGCGTTCCGGGGCGTGCATGGTTTGCGGGGTGTCGGCCCTGATGCTGTGCTACGCCGCCGGCATGTCGATCTGGACCGCCGGCGCCATTGGTTGCCTGACTGCCATGGCCGGTGCTGACGTGGCCATCGGCCTTTATGAACGATGGGCGGCCAAGCGCATCGGGATCAACCAAGGCTCCGGCCAGGACCCGCACTAATCGTTGCAAGGACGCGACTTAAAATGACGTTTATCGATAAGCCATCCCAACTGCCCCAAGCCATCGGCGCGGTGCTGCATGCGGCCTTCCCGGACATCAAGGTCGGCAGTCACCAAGACTTTCAAGGCGATGCTGAACAAACCGGCGTAATGGTCACGGTCGAAGGCAATGGCCCGGGCATTCGCTCTCGCGAGGGGCGCAAGGCCCACGTCCTGGCCATTTCACTTAGGGCCATGGTCGCCCCCGGTGCATTGCCGTTCGACGCCTGCGACCTGGCCAGCCAGCTCATGGATCTGGTGCTGGATAACCGTTGGTACCTGCCCCAGGCGCAGTGCGATTTGCCGGCGAATATCGTCGCGGCTCCCGCTGTGCGCACTTCCGTGGAAACGGACTACGACACCTGGACGGTTTCCTTCACTCAAACCCTCTATCTAGGGCCGACGTTACTCGACGATCCCACAGGCCAACCGCTATTTGCCTGCACCTGGGACGTCTCCGATATCGACGACCCGGCCCAATACAAGCCTCTGGCGGAGTAGCCCATGTTCGACGCGCTGTTACGCATGCAATTGGGACCGATCGTCGAGCGCCTGGCCGAGATGGAGTCCCAGCTCGAGGACCTCTACCGGCGCGCCGAGAGCTTCTGCCGGATCGGCATCTGCCAGCAGGTCGATGCGGCCAGCAACACCTGCAAGGTCAGCCACGGTGACCTGCTCACCCCGGCGATCCGTTTTTTCAACCCCAGTGCCGGTGCACAAACCGAAACCCGCATCCCCACGGTGGGTGAGCAATGCCTGCTGCTCAACTACGGCGGAGGGGAGGGCGGTGTGCAATCCGTGGCTCTGTTCGGCCTTAACAGTGATCGCTTCCCGCCGGTCTCCAACGTGGCAACGCTGACTCGGCGCCGGCATCAAGACGGCACCCAAAGCGACTACGACGACGCCAGCCACACCTTCAACTGGATCAACGGCCCTACCACCTTCAGCGGTTCCCGCGAACAGGTTGACGTCAAGGTCGGCGCCGCCAGCCTGACCCTCAGCGCCCAAGGCATCACCCTGCAAGTCGGCGGCACCAGCCTATTGCTGGATGCCGGCGGCGCGCACTTCAGCGGCCCGGTGGTGGACCATCAAGGACGCGTCATCAGCCCCCGATAAGGACACCCCATGCTCGGAATCGATAGGAACACCGGGGCGGCCGTCGACGACTGGCTGCAATTTGTGCAGCGCGCCACCCGAGCGCTGACCACCCCCGTCGGAACGCGGCAAAAGCGCCCGTTGTACGGCTCGCTGATCCCGCAGTTGCTCGGCCAGAACCTCGGCGACGACCTGTTGATCCTCGCCCAGAGCCACGCCGCGCAAGCCTTCTACAACACCCACAACGGCATCGGCGACTTCGACCCTCAGGTCATCGTCGCCACCCGCCAAGGCGCCGGCCTGCTGCTGCGGTTTGCCGGCACCTGGAAAAACCGCCAACAATCCTTCGAGGTCGTGACATGAGCATGCTGATCCCCGGCCAGAACCAACTGGCGGAACCGACCATCATCAAGGTCGATGAGTTCGAACCGTTGCTGGCCGAATTCAAAGCGTTTGTCATCGACTATGTCGCCACCCGCGCGCCGCAAAGCGCGGCCAAACTCCAGGTCAGCCTCGACAACGAAAGCGAACTGCTGACCCTGGCTCTGGAAGCCTTTTGCGTGCGTCTGCAAACCCATGAGCGCAAATACAACGCCCGCATCAAGCAGATGCTGGCGTGGTGGGCCACCGGCAGCAACCTGGATGCGCGCCTGGCCGATATGGGCCTGGAACGCCAAGTACTCGACCCCGGCGACCCGGCCGCGTTCCCGCCGGTGCCGCCTACTTTGGAAAGCGATGACGACGCTCGCCTGCGTTACTACCTGGCACCCCACGCTCCAGCAGCAGGCTCGCGGATGCAGTATCGCCGCGAAGTGTTCACCCTCGGCGAGCGCCCGGCGGTGAAAGTACAGAGCGCGACGCCGGGTGTGGTGACGGTCACCTACACCTTCGACCCGGACGGCTATGCGGCCCAGATCAAGGACGGCAACGCCCGACGCACCGCACCGGGGGAAGTCATGGTCACCGTGCTTTCCAGGGAGGGTGACGGCACGCCATCTGCCGACTTGCTTGACGGTGTACGTCGACATTTCGCACGGCCGGATGTACGACCCGAAACCGACCTGGTCAGCGTCCAGGGCGCGCAGATTCAACCCTACAAAATTCGCGTGGTGGCCAAGATCAACGCCGGCCCGGACTCGGGGCTGACCCAAGTGGCCGCGCAGAAACTGCTGCAAGACTACGCCGAGTCCTGCCACCGTCTGGAAGGGCGGGTGGACCCCAGCTGGATCGACTACGCCATCCACAGTGCCGGCGCTGCGCAATTGCACATCTTGGAACCGTTGGCGCCGATTGTCAGCACCGCGTTCCAGGCCCCGTATTGCACGGGTGTCGAGGTGGAGGTGCGCACGCTATGAGTGAACCCAACGCAAGTTTGCTGCCCGCCAACAGCTCACCGCTGGAAAAGGCCCTGGACCTGGGCTTCGGCAGATTGCTTGAGCGCGTCACCCCGCCGTTTCCGGCGCTGATGAACCCGCTGTACACGCCCAGCGAATTCCTGCCTTACCTGGCCGCCGACCGCGGCGTCAGCGAATGGGATGCCGAGGCCAGCGAGGCGGAAAAACGCCTGACCGTGGCCTTGTCCTGGCAGATCCAGCGCCAGGCCGGCACGCCCAAGGCGCTGAGCCATGCGGTGGAGTCACTGGGCTTCACGCCCAATATCAGCGCCTGGTACCAGCAACGTCCGCTGGGCGTGCCTTACACCTTCGATGTGCAGGCGATCATCGGGCGCAGCTGGTCCAGCGGCGACCACAACCGGCTGATCCGGCGTATCAATGCGGCCAAGAGTGAGCGCGATCAGGCGACGATCACCATCGTGCATGAGACCGAAGGCCAGCTCGCCCTCACGCAAGTGCTCGACGCGCCTTTAAGCGACGGTGAGTTCTACCTGAACGGCGCGTTGCCGGAATTGGCGCTGGTAGCTCGGCTCAACAGTGCCGGGGTTGCCCAGCACTACACCATTAACGATTACGACCTCAGGGCGCAGCCATGACAGATGAAATCACGCGCCTGGTGCGCTTCACCTCCAAAGGTTTGGATGAAGTGCTGCAGGCAAAGAACCAGGGCCTCAAAGGCGAAATCACCCACATCGGCGCCGGCACGGGCCGCTACAACCCCGACGGCTCAGAAGTGGCCTTGCGTGACGAGCGCCAACGGGTGGCCATCGTCGATTACGAAGACCTGGGCGAGCGCCAACTCAGGATGGCCGCGCTGTTTGACGGCGACGGCGAGTATGAGATTGGCGAGTTCGGGTTTTACCTCGCCAGCGGGACGTTGCTGGCGGTGTATTCCGTGGCGGGGAAGTTGCTGACGTATAAGGCGGCGGCGGCTCGGGTGCTGCAGAAGTTTACGCTGGATGTTTCGCCGTTGCCGGCGGATAGCGTGACGATTGTGGTGGGGAGTGAGAACTTGAATCTGTTGTTGGCGGAGGAGATCGCGATTATGGCCGCGGCTTCGGTTGGCAATATGTCCCGCCACGTTGATTTGATGTTTCGGGTTATGCATCTTGAAGCGAAGTAGTAGCACTGACAAAAGTGCTGGAAAGATTAACTGACAGGGAGTTGATGATGGGACTTGAAACGACTATCACGAAAGTTGTGGATGCATGTAACAAGCTTACGGAGGCGGTTACCAACCAAATTGGGAAGATTGATGCGCGGGTGGAGGTGGCTTCGAGTCAGTTTACTGCGTGGCGTAATAGTGTGCAGGCGAAGGATATTAATGGTCGTGCGCTTTATAAACAGGATATAGACCTCACTGGGTTGTCTACCGACGTGTTTTATCCTGTTTGGTGGACTATGCCCGGTAACGAGGCGGGTGAAACAGAAATTACCGTTTCGCGGGTATATTATCGAGACAGTGACAAAGCCCCTTTCGGTGAGGGGGTTTATCACATCGCTGGCTTGAACCTGCAACTCGAGGGTGTCGGGTATATATGGAACGGTGACGCTAACTTCCTGGCTATCAAGCGCATCTCCCAGACTTACCGTGAAACGGTGAGAGGTGTTTCGTTTGGTATGGTTTGTACAGCACGTGCCGTTACTGGTCTCAAACCCATGTACTTGGGTTTGGTCGCTGGACAACTAACGAATGCTCCACAGTTTTCTGGGATGTACCTGAGGGGCGGGCTGAGCTATACCATCACCAAAACATTTGATTATCCTGTTAATTACAGTAAGTTAGACACTGAAGTGATTATGAAGGATGACGTTAACGCCGATTGGGAAGTTCGTTGGGCGGTGAAACCTTATTCCTTGGCTCAGGCAGAGGTTGCGCTCGGTAAAACCCTCGAAGAGAAGCGCTTGGCTTATTCCCACGATAACGACATTCGCTATACCGCCAAGGTTTAAGGACTGATCAAATGACTTTGTTTATCGAAAAGTTGGTAACCCCTGCGGGTGACTCGTTGATCAACGTACCCGCCAGCGTGCAGACCCTCAAAGGTCTGGGCTTTAGCGATGAGGCCGCCCAGACGCTGATCGAGAACGCCACGACCGCAGCCGCACTCGCTAGCACTATTGCTGCCCGGCGCTCTGCCTATGTCAGCGAAGCTGACCCGATGTACCTCGAATGGCAATTCGACGGTACGGCTGAGAAGGAAAAAGAATGGCGAGCCAAAGTAGCCGAAATCAAGGCGCGCTACCCCTTGCCAGAAGATAAGTAACCCCCACCGCGAAAGCGGTTTTTTTTCGCCTCCCCAAAGCCCCTCCCCGCAGGGGCTTTTTGCATTTTCCCACCCGGAGATTTCCACCCATGCCCACCCGCCAAACCTACACCGTCCTCATCCCATTCCCCATCGGCAACGGCCATTGGTCCACCGCTGGCGAGGAGCTGGAACTGCTCGACGTCGAAGCATCCGCCCTGCGCACCGCTGGCCGTCTGGAACTGACCAGCGTCCTCAACTCCACCCCCAAGAAGGCTGAATAACCATGGCAGAAGTCCTGAACTTCGAGCACAACGGCATCACTGTGAATGCCACTGAATCCCCCGAGGCCATGGGTGGCCTTGGCGATAACGTCATTGGCCTGGTCGGCACTGCGCCGAATGCCCACGCGTCGATCCCTAAAAACGCGCCGTTTCGCATCAACAGCTTCACCACCCAGGCGCTGCTGGACCCTACCGGCACTGAGTCGGGCACCTTGTTCCAGGCGGTGTACCAGATCCTCAAAGTGGTCAAGGTGCCGGTCTATGTAGTCATCGTCGAAGAGGGCGCTACCCCGGCCGACACGATCAACAATGTGATCGGCGGCAACGACCCGGTCACCGGTCGCAAGCTGGGCCTGGCTGCCCTGAGCAGCGTCCCTGAAGACCTGACCATCATCGGCGCTCCAGGCTTCACGGGCACCAAAGCCGTAGCCGGTGAGTTCGCCTCGTTCGGCAAACGCATCAAGGCCCGTGTGGTGCTCGATGGCAAGGACGCTTCGGTGGCCGACCAAGTGACCTACAGCGGCGAGCTGGGCGGTGCCGACCTGGGCTTCGACCGTTGCCTGCTGGTGCACAACATGCCCTCGGTGTACTCCAAGGCTGCGAAGAAGAATGTGTTCCTGTCGCCATCCTCGCTGGCCATCGCCGCACTGGCCAAGGTCAAGCAGTGGGAAAGCCCGGGTAATCAGGTGACCTTCGCCGAGGACGTTTCCCGCGTGGTCGAGTACAACATCCTCGACACCTCCACCGAAGGCGACCTGCTCAACCGATACGGCGTGAGCTACTACGCCCGCACCATCCTCGGCGGCTTCTCGCTGCTGGGTAACCGCTCCATCACCGGCAAGTTCATCAGCTACGTCGGCCTGGAAGATGCCATCAGCCGCAAGCTGGTCAAGGCCGGCCAGAAAGCCATGGCCAAGAACCTCACCAAGTCCTTCATGGACCAGGAGGTCAAGCGCATCAACGATTGGCTGCAAACCCTGGTGGCCGACGAAACCATTCCCGGCGGCAGCGTGTACCTGCACCCGGAACTGAACAGCGTCGAGAAGTACAAGAACGGTACCTGGTTCATCGTCATCGACTACGGCCGCTACGCGCCGAACGAACACATGGTTTATCAACTCAACGCCCGCGATGAAATCATCGAGCAGTTCCTGGAGGACGTTCTCTAATGTTTACCAACCGAGTCAGACAGGCCATTGCGGCCACCCTTCAAGGCCTGCCGTTGTCCGCAACCGTAGAAGAGTTCACCCCGCCGAAGATCGAGTTCGACATGGAAGCCATGTCCGGCGGGCGCTTTATTGCCGAGGAAATGGCCAAGAGCGGCAAGGTGCTCAATGCCAAGCTGGTGCTGCAAGGTGCCGGCCCGGAAATCATGCTGGCCCTGGGCGTGCGCATGGGCGACGACATTTTGCTGAACGTGCGTGAAGCCGGTCAGGACCAGGACGGCAAGACCTACTTCACCTACCACACCGTCGGCGGCAAGCTCAAATCCCTGGAGGAGGCGAAGCTGAAAATGGGCGACAAGGCCACCACCACGCTGGAGCTGTCCTGCCGTACCTACAACCGTCTGGAAAATGGCATTTCGGTGATCGACATCGATGTACGCACCCAGAAGTTTGTGCTCAACGGCGTCGACATTCTTGGCGATGCGCGCCGTGCCGTGCTGATGCCTTAAAGATGACTGCTATCTAAGGCGGGCACGATCAATGTGGGAGCTGGCTTGCCTGCGATGCAGGCGACTCGGTGTATCTGGTGTATCGAGTGGATGCTATCGCAGGCAAGCCAGCTCCCACACGGACCGCGCGCAGATTTAGATTTGCGGTGCTTTTCAACACTGCTCAACAAGGAATTGCCCCATGGCCTGGATGCCACCGTTGCACATCCTGCTGTCCCCGATCACCGCCGATACCGGTGCGACGATCCAGCAGGTTCAGCTCAAACCGTTGTTCTACGCCGCGCAAAAAGACGCGCTGGCCCGGGCCGGTGATGACGAGGACGACCAGTTCTTCGAACTGGCGAAACTCGCCACCGACCTGTCGGAAAAAGAGCTCGACCAACTCAAGCGCCCGGACTACGTAAGCATTGCTCAATACGTACACGAAATGTCGACGCGGCCGGCTTCGTTCTTTTTGAATGAGCACGAAGCGACGCCCCACGATCAGCCTGTCCCTCTGCTCTTGCCCCTGGAAGCCGCTGGCCGAACCCTCACCGAACTGCCCCTGGAAATGCCGGCCCTGCGCGCCACCAAGGTGATGAAAAAACTCGCCACCAACAAAGAGCGCGCCGAGTTCATCACCGCCCATTGCACCGGCCTGATGATCCCCGACCTGGCCGGTTTGACCGTGCCCGACTGGACCGAACTGCAGGAGCGTATCGACGATTTTTTAAATCAACCGGCGGCCTTCTTTCGCAGCGCGACATCGAAGTAATCCTCGATGTGGTGCCGCTGATCTACTCGGTCAATGAGGCGGAGATCCTCGACTGGGACGCCGGAAAAGCATTGCGCCGCTACGACATTGCGATCACTCGCCTTGGCGTCAAACAGGAGTAAGCGAGATGCAGGACAATTATTCGCTCGCCTATGCCGTCGCCAGGAATGGCCGGGATGCGTTCGGCAGTACAGACGGCGCACATGACGCCGATATCCTCAGCCCTGGCGCGTTATCGGTTGGCAGCTCAACCCCGTCAACAGATTTGGCTGCCTTGTCCGGAACCGTTGCCGCACTCACCAGCGCAACGCTCAAACTTGATGAGCTCGCACTGTCGCTCGGCTCATTGCGTGAGGGTGTGGATTCTCTCGACACGGCGCTGTCGTCGCTGAGGGCAATTGAGGTGCGTTCATCCAAGCTGGGTGAGCAGGCAGAATCGAAGACAGTGTCTGAATCCGCTTCGACTACCTCAGAGAATTTGCGCCATACCCGCGAGGCCATGACGCTGGGCACCGCGCAGATAATCGACCTGGCAAGTGCGCTGCAGCACTCAGGCAGCCAACTGAAGTTTGATAAAACCGCAACGTCGGAAAAGTCGATCAAGGTGCTGCGCGAGGAGTCCAGCGAAAGCGGCAAACGTTTCTCTACGACCCTGGATGCCACGCCGGTATTGGGCGAAGCGCTTTGGCTGAAAGCCAAGACGGGCCTGATGGACAGCGCCAGTGACGTGGCTAAAGATTCACCGGCTCTGGCGGGCGCGATTAAAACGGCTGGAGCTATTACGCCGGTGTTTTCCAGCTTTTTTTCAAGTGTGGGAGACACGATAAAAAACCGCGTTGCTGGCAACGTGGTTGATGCGACGCTGGGTAAGCTTCCCGGCGTTGGCAAGCTGTTCAAGGATGGCGGTTCTGCGAAAGATAAATCGTGCTGTTGTGCGACGGCCACTCAGCACCCCATCGAAAGTCCTCGTTCGCGCTCGCAGGGCTCGCGCGGGAAAAAGAGCCCTCGTCAGTCGAAGTCGCAAAAAAAGCAGAGCGCTCAAAACACTCAGCGCGCGCAGATCAGGCAGCGAAAACAGCCGCTAGTGCCCAGAACAGCCTCGACCAAACGATCGCCTGCCAGCAAAAAAGGCGGTGTATTTTCCAGGCTGCTAACTAGCCTCGAACGTGATGCAAAGGCATTGTTACCTGCGCCGTTCTTAGGCTTCGATGCGGGGCGGGCGGTTCAAAGGTTGCAACCGCGTGCGGTCGTGGCGAACCGTCCAAGCAAGAGCAGGTCTTCAGGCCAGTCGACAGCGAGCAGAGGCCCTGTGCTGATCGAGGCAGTAGAGCGCAAGCTTATCCCCATGTCTTCCGAAGGCCGGGTAACTACTGCTGCGCCCCATACTAGCCATTTCAGTCGTGAGGCTTTGCCTGGCCCGCTGAAGATGCCTTCCAACCCGCTAGGCACAGTGAACAAATTGGGAGTGGCCGGTGCTCGCCGCCTTGGCCCGATGAGGTACGCCGACACTGCTTTGGATGTGATTCAGGGCGTACGCAACGGGGATGCCAAGGCAGTCGGGACTGGCCTGAGCAGCGCCGGTGGCGCCTGGGCCGGAGCGTCCGCTGGCGCCGCGCTCGGTACCCTGGTTTTCCCCGGTGTCGGCACCGCAATCGGCGGCGCCATCGGTGGCCTGCTGGGCAGCGAGGCGGGCAGTTGGCTGGGTGACAAGGTGTTTGGCGCAAATGATCGCCTACCTGCGCCCAACGCGCTGAGCAAGGAACTCAACAGTGCCCGTACCGACAATGTCCAGGTCACGCTCTCACCGAGCATCCAGATTACCGGCGTTAACCCCGCGGACGCTCAGCAGGTGGTCAATCAGGTGATCCAGGCCCTGCAATTTCAGTGTGTGCCGATGGTCACTGATTCCCTGGGCATTCGACGCAACGCGGCATTGGCCGATCCAGGAGGTGATTGATGCGACAACAAATGGTACTGGGCGACTTTATTTTCGGGTTATCCCGAGGGTTCGCCTATTCCACACTGACCCGCAACAGCGATGGCGGTTGGAGCGACCTGGCGATTATCGCCAGCAAACCCCAGTCGCGGCAGAACGGCCAGAAGCTGGAAAAACTCACGTTCAGCGGCACAGCCATGCGCGCCACTGGCATGCAGCGCCTGGACGAATTGCGCGCTTTGCAAAATGCGCGAGCGCCGTTGCCGCTGGTGGATGGCATCGGCCGCAACTGGGGCCTGTGGCGTATCAACTCGGTAGTGGAAGCCCAAAGCAATGTGATCGATGACGGCACCGCCATGGTCATGAACTGGACCCTTGAGCTGGAGGAATTCGTCAATGCGTAGAGTGCGAAGTATTGCCGGTGACTCGGTCAACCTGTTGCTCTACCGCGAGTTGGGCCGTTGCGATGACGCCGCCGAAGAAACCCTTTGGCGCTTGAACCCCGAACTCGGCGAATACGGCCCGGTACTGCCAGCCGGTGTCTGGGTGATTGTGCCTGAGATACAAGCACGACCGGCTGCCATGCGGCCCGTTCTGGCCTGGGATTGAGGAGGCTGCATGGCACAGGAATTTACGCCGATCGTGGAGTTCTACGGCGCCAACGCGGCGCTGCTCAATCAACGCTTGATGCACTGGAGCCACACCGACGCTGCAGGCATCGAGACCGATCGACTGGAACTGACCCTTAATATCGAAGGGTTGGAAGGCTTGCCCAGCCTCAGTGGCAAGATCGGCCTGCGCGTCGGATATAAGGAAACGGGGCTGGTGGAAAAAGGCGAATTTGTGATCACTCAGCGAACCCCGGTGCTGTTTCCGATGCGCCTGATGATCGTCGCCACCGCCGCGCCCTTCAGCGTGGTGGATAAAAGCGGCTACCGCCAGCGCCGTTCCGCCAGCCATGGGCCGACCACCTTGGGCGCCTTGTTTCGCCAACTGGTCAGCCGTCATGGTTTTTCACCGCGTGTGGCACCGACGTTGGACGGTATTGCGATTGAGCATATCGACCAGTCAAACGAAAGCGACATGGCCTTCATCACCCGCCTGGCCAAGCGTTACAACGCGGTCACCAAGCCGTTCAACGAGCTTTATGTGCTGGCCGAAGCGGGGCAGGCCAAATCACTCACCGGCCAGCTATTGCCCGAAGTGAAGTTATCCGTGACACGCGACAACCGCCCGGGAGAGCAGGCCTTTATCACCGCCAAACTTGATGAAAAATCACGCTCCAAATACATGGGCAGCCGCGTCAGCTGGTGGGACGCCGCCGCCGGCAAGCAGCGCGTGGTCCAGGTCGGGATTGCCCCGTTCAAGACCTTGCGCCAGCCCTGCCAGAACGAAGCCGAAGCCCGTGCCGTGGCCGAAGGCGAACTGCGTCGCGTGGGCCGTGAAGGCTTGAAGTTACAGATCGATTGCCCAGGTAACCCGTTGCTGGCGGCCGAAGGGTTGCTGATGCTGGATGACACCTGGCCTGTGTACATGCAGGGGCGCTGGTCGATCACCAAGGTGACCCACGTTGGTGATCCAGCGACGGGATATCGCAGTTCGATCATCGCTGGTGGTTTGGCGGAACAGGCCTGACGCGCATTGTTCAGACCCGCTTAAGCCCCCCAACAACGTACTTATAGGAAAGAGGTCTGTTCCATGTATACGATTGACTACAACGCGTATCGCACTCTTAAACCCTACGGCAAACGCGTACGCTTCTTAGTGTTGCATTACACTGCCCAGGATTTTTCTGAGTCGATAAAGTCTCTGGCCACCGGCGCTGCAAGTGCTCATTATCTGATCCCGGATCCAACAGATTCGAGCTACATTGCCGCGGGTCACAAAGGGCAGAAAATTTTCAACTTGGTGGCGGAAGAGGACCGTGCGTGGCATGCGGGCGTTAGCCAGTGGGCCGGACGCTCAGGCTTGAATGATACCTCTATCGGTATCGAGATCGTCAATCAGGCCACGGATGTCGACGGTGTATTCACGTTCCCCGACTACGAGGCTTCACAAATCCTAGCCCTCAAGCAATTGGCGATTAATATTCTGCAACGTTACCCGGACATGACGCCGAAAAACGTGATCGCCCATTCAGATATTGCAGTCGGTCGCAAATCAGACCCGGGTCCGAAGCTTCCCTGGAAAGAACTTGCTGAGGCCGGTATTGGCGCTTGGTACGACGACTCAATCAAACACAAATACCTTCGGCGGTTCAATTGCCAAATGCCTGGGCGCGAGCAAGTGGTCGAGGCTTTTGCCAGCTATGGCTACGGCATTGATGCGCCCGCCTCTGATGTGTTCTTTAGTGCGTTGGTACGTGCTTTTCAACTGCACTTTCGCCCTGAAAACTATAACGGTGTGCTTGATGCAGAAACGTGCGCGATTTTGTATGCACTGAATGAAAAATACGCTTGAGTCGTGTTTCATTTAACACTCGACTTCAGGGAGGAGGGCTGCATGGTTGTGTCTGAGCAACAGCTAATTAAAGTGTTACCAAGCTCCCGCCTTAAAGCGGGAGTTTTCATTTCGGTCTTAAACACGGCCATGTCTCGTTACCAAATCACCACACCCCAGCGCACTGCCGCATTCCTTGCCCAAGTGGGCCATGAGTCGGGTCAGTTGTTCTATGTCCGCGAACTGGGCAGTGATCAATACCTGAGCAAATACGACACAGGCACCTTGGCGGCGCGCCTGGGCAACACCCCAGAAGCGGACGGTGATGGGCAAATGTATCGGGGCAGGGGGCTGATCCAGATAACCGGGCGTCGCAATTACATGGCGTGCAGCCAAGCGCTGTTCGGTGACGATCGCCTGCTGCGACAACCAAAATTGTTGGAGCAGCCACAATGGGCCTGCGAATCCGCAGCCTGGTTCTGGCAAAGCAACGGCCTCAACGAGCTCGCCGACAAAGGCCAGTTCACCACCATCACCCGCCGCATCAACGGCGGCCTCAATGGCCTGGACGCCCGTTTGCAATTGTGGGCGCGGGCGAAGGCGGTGCTATGCGTTTCCTAGGCGCGTTTGGCTTGATCGGTGTGTGTCTGCTCATGGCGCTTGTGTGGCAGGTGCAGGCATGGCGATACGGGGCGCAGTTGGAGCTGCAATCAGTCCGACATGCACAGGCGCTCAGCCAGCAAAACCAGGCAATCCTCCACCAGCAACAGGCCGAACAGACCAAACGCCAGGCCCTTGAACAACAGCTCTCTACTAGTGACCATCAATACATTCAGGAATTGAACGATGCCCAACGCAACCAAGCTGCTCTGCGCGACCGCCTGTCCACTGCTGATGTGCGGCTGTCAGTCCTTCTCGCCACCGTCGCCAGTGGCTGCACAGTGCCTGCCGCCCCCAGCGCCGGCGGCGTGGTTCATGCAGCCTCGCGAGCCCGACTTGACCCGGCGCATGCTCAGCGAATTATCCGCATCACCGACGACGGCGATAACGCCCTGATCGCCTTGCGTGCTTGCCAGGCCTACGTGCAGGCCGTCGCGCATTAGTCTCTTGATGCACTCTGTGTCTTGCATGGTCGATGGGCTCCTGTAGGGTAGGCAAACCCCCGCCCATTCTTGGAGACGACCGTGAAGGAAATCACTCAACTGGCTGCCGAACTGGGGCGCCGTTTGCAGGTGCTCAGTGCCCACGTCACCACTGCCGAGTCCTGTACCGGCGGCGGTATTGCCGAAGCCATCACGCGGATCCCGGGCAGTTCGGCCTGGTTCGAGGCGGGCTATGTCACTTATTCCAACCGGCAGAAGACCCGGCAACTGAATGTGCCGGAAAAGCTGTTTGCCAAAGTCGGGGCCGTCAGCCAGGAAGTGGTGGAAGCGATGGCCCGCGGCGCGCAGGAAAAAAGCCTGGCGCGGTTTGCCGTGGCGGTCAGTGGGGTCGCGGGCCCCGATGGCGGTTCGCCGGACAAGCCGGTGGGTACCGTTTGGCTGGCCTTTGCCGTGGGCGACGAAATTACGGCCGAGCTTGCGCACTTCCCCGGCAACCGCGACGAGGTCCGCCGACAAACGGTAAAAGCCGCGCTGGAGGGCTTGTTGCGACGAGCTGCAGCAGAAATAGACAATCAGGGGTAGGCGATCACCGATCTTTGTGGAACAATACTGTCTACTTATACAGGTGTTGGCCGTCAGGCCTTATTGATTACGTGAGGACTTTAATGGACGACAACAAGAAGAAAGCCTTGGCTGCGGCCCTGGGTCAGATCGAACGTCAATTCGGCAAGGGTGCCGTAATGCGTATGGGCGATCACGACCGTCAGGCGATCCCGGCTATTTCCACTGGCTCTCTGGGTCTGGACATCGCACTCGGCATTGGCGGCCTGCCAAAAGGCCGTATCGTTGAAATCTACGGTCCTGAATCTTCCGGTAAAACCACCCTGACCCTGTCGGTGATTGCCCAGGCGCAGAAAATGGGCGCCACCTGTGCGTTCGTTGATGCCGAGCACGCCCTGGATCCTGAGTACGCCGGCAAGCTGGGCGTCAACGTCGATGACCTGCTGGTTTCCCAGCCGGACACCGGCGAGCAAGCCCTGGAAATCACCGACATGCTGGTGCGCTCCAACGCCATCGACGTGATCGTGGTCGACTCCGTGGCGGCCCTGGTGCCCAAGGCTGAAATCGAAGGCGAAATGGGCGACATGCACGTGGGCCTGCAAGCCCGCCTGATGTCCCAGGCGCTGCGTAAAATCACCGGTAACATCAAGAACGCCAATTGCCTGGTGATCTTCATCAACCAGATCCGTATGAAGATCGGCGTGATGTTCGGCAGCCCGGAAACCACCACCGGTGGTAACGCGCTGAAGTTCTACGCCTCTGTCCGTCTGGATATCCGCCGTACCGGCGCGGTGAAGGAAGGCGACGAGGTTGTTGGTAGCGAAACCCGCGTCAAGGTTGTGAAGAACAAGGTAGCGCCGCCATTCCGTCAGGCAGAGTTCCAGATTCTCTACGGTAAGGGTATTTACCTGAACGGCGAGATGATCGACCTGGGCGTACTGCACGGTTTCGTCGAGAAGTCCGGTGCCTGGTATGCCTACAACGGCAGCAAGATCGGTCAGGGTAAGGCCAACTCGGCCAAGTTCCTGGCGGATAACCCGGATATCGCTGCCACGCTTGAGAAGCAGATCCGCGACAAGCTGCTGACTGCCGCGCCAGATGTAAAAGCGGCTGCCAACCGTGAGCCGGTTGAAGAAGTGGAAGAAGCCGACACTGACATCTGAAGCAAACGATGACTGTTGTACTTGATACACTCGTCGCCGTTCGGCGCACTGCGATGGACCTGCTCGCTCGCCGCGAGCATGGTCGAGTCGAGCTGACACGTAAGCTGCGTCAGCGCGGCGCAGAGCCTGAGATGATAGAAACAGCCCTCGACCGGTTGACGGAAGAAGGGCTGTTGTCGGAAGCCCGTTACCTTGAAAGTTTTGTGTCTTACCGCGCACGTTCCGGTTACGGCCCTGCGCGGATTCGTGAAGAACTGAGCCAACGTGGCCTGCAACGTGCCGATATCGACCTCGCGCTACGTGAGTGCGGTATCAGTTGGCAGTCGCAATTGGAGGAAACCTGGCGTCGCAAGTTTGCGGGCCACCTTCCAATTGATGCCAGGGAGCGTGCGAAGCAAGGTCGTTTCTTGAGTTATCGCGGGTTTTCGATGGACATGATCAGCCGCTTATTGAGCGGTCGGGATATGGACGACTGAACGCCAAAAAAACAAAGGCCCACTATGAAAATAGTGGGCCTTTTTTTTCGCCTGTAAAAAATCACGCTGTCTCTGGCGTCATCCGTTGCTGCGCCTTGCCCTGAGCCTGTGCCCAGTTCTCCGGCAGGTTGATGTAATCCACCAACTCCCGCAGCCGCCCCTGATCGCGACCGTTGAAATTGAACACCAGGCGCGTCAAATGGCTGAATCTCGGTTCGTCATGGTCTTCGCCGGTATAGGCGAGTTGCTGGAACTCGCCACTGAGCCGCAGGCTGGCAAACGCTTGTTGCATATGGGCCAGGGCGCGCTCACTCAGCGGATGATTCATGCGCACTACGAACTCACGCTTAAGCCAACGGGTGGAGTGGAAGTTGGCGTAGAACTGGTTGATTTCGTCCACGGCCTCTTCGGCGCTGTACACCAGGCGGACCAGTTTGAGGTCGGTGGGCAGGATATAGCGATTGGCTTCCAACTGGCCGCGGATGAAGTCCAAGGCGCCTTGCCAGAACCCACCGCCCGGCGCATCCAGTAGCACGACCGGCACCAGCGGGCTTTTGCCGGTTTGGATCAGGGTCAGCACTTCCAATGCCTCGTCGAGGGTGCCGAAACCGCCAGGGCACAACACCAGCGCGTCGGCTTCTTTGACGAAGAACAGCTTGCGGGTGAAGAAGAAGTGGAATGACAGCAGGTTTTCGGTGCCATCAATGGTCGGGTTGGCGTGCTGTTCAAAGGGCAGGGTGATATTGAACCCCAGGCTGTGCTCCAGGCCCGCGCCTTCGTGGGCTGCGGCCATGATGCCGCCACCGCCGCCGGTGATGACCATCAGGTCGGAACGTGCGAGCGCGGCACCCACTTCTCGGGCCAGCGCATACAAGGGGCTTTCCACTGGTGTACGCGCCGAGCCGAATACCGTGACTTTGCGCCGGCCCTTGAACTGTTCGAGAACGCGAAAGGCATGGTCCAATTCGCGGATGGCGCGCAGGGTGATTTTGGCGTTCCAGCGGTCACGGTCGTCCTGGGCCATGCGCAGGACGGTGAGGATCATGTCTCGATAAAGAGGGATATTCGGACTGTTGGGAGCGATCAACTGAATTTGTGCGTCGACCTGCTGAGTAAGGTCGGTCCCGTTTTCTTCAAAATGACGAAGCAGCAAATCATTCGATTCATAAGGCATTCAATTTCTCCTTTCTTTACAGGGCCTGGTAGTCGACGAGAACGTCGCTTGGGCCACGACACTGCTTGTGTCGCGGCATGCCGCAGGAGGGCAGGCCTTTTTTGTCCTGAAAATATGACAGAGCAGCATTAAAAACTGTGGTGGGCGGGTAGCCGGGCTAAACGGATGATGGGCCGAAAAACCCTTGGCTGGCAACCGCTTATTGGTGGCTCATTACGCAGTTCAGTCGCAGGCAGCAAACGCAGCACGGGCGTGCGCGCCGCTGGACAGCGGCGCCGGAGGGGCAAGCAGAGGTTACTTTTTCTTCTTCGCCGGAGCCGGGCAATCGGACTCTGCAAACTTGACCGAAGCCACCGGGCGATTGGTCTTGTTCTCGGTGATTTCATAGCGCATCACTGCGCCCTTGGCCATCAGCTCGCGATAGCCTGGGTTGGTGCACACACTGCGCCCCAGCTGGAAATACACAGCCTTGGGGTTGGCGCGCATCTGTTCGGCACGGTCAGGCAGCACGCTGAGGTGATCGATCAACTGCATGCCTTCAACGGTGTAGGCGACTTCCAGGGTTTTTTCATCGATTTCCCGGGGCAGGTCCTTGTTGCTTTCGGCCGCGACGCTTTGCAGCTTCTTGTTCATTTGAGCCTCCAGCAGCGAGGCCGCATGGGCGCCCATAGGCAAGACCAGCGCAAGGGCGACGGATGGGGCAACAAGGCGCAGCATGGAACGCAGCATGAAACTCTCCTGATTCGGTTACTGGTGCATAGACCAGCCACTGGGCTGTGCGTTCAGTGGCGCGCAATTATAGGTGAGCCCTTGCCACTACAGCCAGGCGTATCGCTGGTAAACTGCGGGACTTCTGTTTTTCACGAGTTTGTTCCGTGTCGATTTCCTTTTCTTCGCCGCGTGCCCGATGAGCCACGCCGTCTCCCGTTTGCGTACCCAGCGTCTGGCGCGTGCCGTCAGGCCGTTTCTCAATCGGGGTTCGCGTGCTGAACGCTGTCCCGGCTGTCGGGTCATTCCTGAATACTGCCTATGTGCCTGGCGGCCGCAGGTAGAAGCCAAGTCGGCCATGTGCCTGTTGATGCATGACGTAGAGCCGATGAAACCCAGCAACACGGGCTGGCTGATCGCCGATGTCATACACGACACCACCGCGTTCGCCTGGTCGCGTACCGAAGTCGACCCCGAGCTGCTCAGGTTGCTGGCCGACTCGCAGTGGCAACCGTATATCGTATTTCCCGGCGAATTCGTGGCGCCGCAACGGGTGGTCAGTGAAGTGTGCGTGGATGTGGGCAAGCGCCCGCTGTTCATTCTGCTGGACGGTACCTGGAGCGAAGCGCGCAAGATGTTTCGCAAAAGCCCCTACCTGGAACATTTACCAGTGCTGAGCCTGGCGCCCGAGCAGCTGTCGCGTTACAAGCTACGGCGCTCTAAGCGTGATGACCATTTCTGCACCGCCGAGGTGGCGGCGCTGTGCCTGGAGCTGGCTGATGACCTGGGCGCCAGCGAAGTGCTGGATGCCTACCTCGATGTGTTCAGCACCCACTACCTGGCTGCCAAGTTCCAACTGCCATTGGATGCTGCGGACGCCGTGCATACGCGCCTCGCACCCTACATCCCGGCGGGATAACCAGACGACGTTTGCATGATGGCACTGTAAGCCCGCAACCCGCTAAAATCCCCACGGGCGTAGTGCTTGACCCTCCAGGCTACGCTGGGCATGCTGTGCGCCGATTGGGTGCAACCGTGAATTATCGACGTCGTTTCATGTGTTTTTGACGTTGAGCGGGCCCTGTGGCGATCGCTGCCTGGCCGTCGCCTCGTGTATTGGTGAACCCTGAACCCATCAAGGCTCCCATAAAAAACAGGATCATTTAACCAATGGCCACATACGAAATCCTGATTGCCGATGACCACCCGCTGTTTCGCAGCGCGCTGCATCAGGCCGTAACCCTGGGCCTTGGCCCCGATGTACGTCTGGTCGAAGTGGCCAGCATTGCCGAACTGGAAGCCCGCCTCACCGAAAAATCCGACTGGGACCTGGTATTGCTCGACCTGAACATGCCGGGTGCCTACGGTTTCTCCGGGTTGGTGCTGTTGCGTGGGCAATATCCGCAAATACCGGTGGTGATGGTGTCGGCCCAGGAAGAAGCCGATGTGGTGGTGCGTTCCAAAGAGTTTGGCGCCAGCGGTTTCATTCCCAAGTCCAGCGCGATGGAAGATATCCAGAAAGCCGTGCGTACGGTGTTGGACGGCGATGTGTCCTGGCCACCCCAGGCGTTTGAAGAAATCAATGTGTCCGATGAAGCCAAGGCCGCCCGCGATGGCCTGGCCAGCTTGACGCCCCAGCAGTTCCGGGTATTGACCATGGTTTGCGAAGGGTTGTTGAACAAGCAGATTGCCTACGAGTTGAGTGTGTCCGAAGCGACCATCAAGGCCCACGTTACGGCGATTTTCCGTAAGTTAGGCGTGCGTACGCGCACCCAGGCGGCGTTGCTGCTGCAGCAACTTGAGTCTATCTCGCAACATTAAGTTACAGCCGCTTCACGCTTTTTTGACTTTGCGTGATCTAGCTTCCCCACTTCTTTGGTTCAGTTGCCTACATCTATGTCGCCTTTCAAGGGTCAAACCGGTATCAAACGTATCTTCAACGCAGGGGGCTATTCCCTGGATGGCCTGCGTGCAGCTTTCACTGGCGAGGCGGCATTCCGCCAGTTGGTATTGTTGAACGTCATCCTGATCCCCCTGAGCTTTTTCCTGCAGGTCAGCCGGGTTGAACGGGCGCTGCTGATTGCAGTGTGTTTGTTGGCGCTGATCGTTGAATTGCTCAACTCAGCGGTAGAAGCGGCCATTGACCGTATCTCCCTGGACCGCCACCCGCTGTCGAAGAACGCCAAGGACATGGGTAGTGCCGCGCAGTTCGTGGCACTGACCATGATCACCCTGGTATGGGCCGTGATCCTGATCTGACGATCACGCGATACTCGGCAGCACGATCTCGTCGCTGCGCTGCACCCCAGCGGTGAAGGCGCGGCACAGTTCGAGAAACTCGCGCATCGCCGAGGTCTGGTACTTCTGCTTGTGCCAGATGAAGTAGAACTGCCGGGCCAGGTCCAGGTCCGGGGTTTCCACCGGCACCAGGCTGCCACGGCGGAAGGCATCGCGCAGCGCCAGCCGCGAAATGCAGCCAATCCCCAAGCCTGACTCCACGGCCCGCTTGATTGCCTCCGTGTGTTCCAGTTCCAGGCGGATATTGAGTGCGCTGCGGTGATGACGCATGGCCTGGTCGAAGGTCAGGCGCGTGCCCGAGCCTTGTTCCCGCAGGATCCACGCTTCGTGGGTCAATTCGTCCATGGTTGCCACGCCGCGCTTGGCCAAATGATGCTGAGGGGCGCAAAACACCACCAGCTCATCTTCTACCCAGGTTTGCACCTCGATATCCGGATGGCTGCAGTCGCCTTCGATTAGACCCAGGTCAATTTCGTAATGGGCAACCTGATGCACGATATGCGCAGTGTTCTGCACATGCAGCTTTACCTGGCTCTCGGGGTGTTGCTGCATGAAGCTGCCAATCAACAGCGTCGCCAGGTAATTGCCGATGGTCAGCGTGGCGCCGACCGCAAGGGAGCCGAAGCCGGACTTGCCGTTGAGCAGGTCTTCGATCTCCTTGGCCTGGTCCAGCAGCGCAACGGCCTGGGGCAACAGTTGGTGACCGAGGGCGTTGAGGCTCAGGCGTTTACCGGCGCGGTCGAATAATTGGCAGCTAGATTGACGCTCCAGCTCGGTAATCGAGGTGCTGGCGGCGGATTGAGATAAGGCCAGAAGGCCAGCAGCGCGCGAGACGCTTTCTTGCTGGGCGACGGCGACGAAAACTTGCAGTTGACGGAGAGTAAATCGCATATCGATATAACCGATAACCCTTATCTTAATAATCCAGTTAACAGATATTGTCGCCGCCATTAGAATGCTGTGCAATTGCGCATCCTTACCTTTGGCGCAGACCCATTTCCAGGAGTTCCCCGTACATGAGCAACATGAACCACGAGCGTGTCCTCAGTGTTCATCACTGGAACGACACTCTGTTCAGCTTCAAGTGCACCCGCGATCCGGGCCTGCGCTTCGAGAACGGTCAGTTCGTGATGATCGGCCTGCAACAGCCCAACGGCCGCCCGCTCATGCGCGCTTACTCCATTGCCAGCCCGAACTGGGAAGAGCATCTGGAGTTCTTCAGCATCAAGGTGCCCGATGGCCCGCTGACTTCCCAGTTGCAGCATCTGAAGGAAGGCGACGAGATCATCATCAGCAAAAAACCGACAGGCACCCTGGTACTTGACGATTTGAAGCCGGGCAAGCATCTGTATCTGCTCAGCACCGGCACTGGCCTCGCCCCATTCATGAGCGTGATCCAGGACCCAGAGACCTACGAGCGTTTCGAAAAAGTCATCCTGTGCCACGGCGTGCGCTACGTCAACGAAGTCGCCTACCGCGAATTCATCACCGAGCACCTGCCGCAGAACGAGTTCTTCGGCGAGGCCCTGCGTGACAAGTTGATCTACTACCCGACCGTGACCCGCGAGCCGTTCGAAAACGAAGGCCGCCTGACCGACCTGATGCGCAGTGGCAAGCTGTTCAGCGACATCGGCCTGCCGCCGATCAACCCCGAGGACGACCGCGCCATGCTGTGCGGCAGCCCAAGCATGTTGGACGAGACCAGCGAAGTGTTGAACAGCTTCGGTCTCAAGGTTTCGCCACGGATGCGTGAGCCGGGTGACTACCTGATCGAGCGTGCGTTCGTCGAAAAGTGACCTCGGGTCACCTGTAGGAGCGAGCTTGCTCGCGAAGAACGTCAACGATAACGCTGGCATCTTGACTGAACGCGGTGCCTGTTCGTTTTTCGCGAGCAAGCTCGCTCCTACAGTTGAATGCGTTTGCAAAGAAAAGCCCGCGTTGCCTGTGAAGGCAACGCGGGCTTTTTCGTTTGTGCGATTTACTGCGCCGAAACCACTTCCAGCACACAAATCATCCCCGGCTCCGGGTAGTGCCAGCGCACATCCACGTCCCAGAAGCGCACACCGTATTCACGCTCAGGGCCGGGCGTTTGGTAGGCCGGTCGCGGATCTTGCGCCAGGCATTGATCAATCAACTCTACCAACGGTTCACCAAGGCGCTGCGCATGGCCTTGCGCCTGTTGCAGTGCAGCCTTGAGCCATTGCACGCCGATCAGTTCGGGCGCATCGCTGGCGATGTGGTTGGTGGCCGCATCAACGCTATCGGCATAGGGCACATACGGTTTGATATCCAGCACCGGCGTGCCATCGAGCAAATCTATACCGGATATCCACAGCCGCCCCGGCTCCACCTTGTCCAGTTTCACCACCGACTGGCCGATGCCATTGGGACGATGGGTCGCACGGGTAGCAAATACACCCATGGAGGTATTGCCCCCCAGGCGTGGCGGGCGCACTTTCAGGCGTGGCTTGTCTTCCAGGGTTTGGTGGAACAGGAACAGCAGCCACACATGGCTGACCTGCTCCAGCCCCTGCACCGCCTCACCCTGGTCGAACGGCGCCACCAACTCCAGCACGCCGCGGGCAGCCGGCGCCAACTGCGGTTGGCGCGGGATGGCGAACTTCTCCTTGAAGCAAGAGCGCACGAAGCCGACCGGGGAGACCTGATAGCTCATGGCTTAAGCACGAACCCGCAGGGTCAAGCCCTTGAGGAAGTTGCGCAGCAACTGGTCGCCACAGGTGCGGTAGTTGGTGTGGCCGAACTTGCGGAACAACGCGCTCAGCTCTGGCTTGGACACCGGGAACTCCGCCGCCTTGAGGATTGCATGCATGTCGTCTTCCTTCAGTTCGAAGGCCACACGCAGCTTTTTTAGGATGATGTTGTTGGTCACCGGGGTTTCGATTGGTTGCGGCGGGCGGCTTTCGTCCTTGCCGCGCTTGAAGATCACCAGGCCGTCAAGGAAGTGCGCCATGACGTCATCCGGGCAGAACACGAAGCCTTCTTCCTCATCTTTTTTGAGGTAGGTCAGCAGGTCTTCCTTGGTCACGTCCATGCCGCCGAGCTTGATGATCTCGACCATCTTGTTGTCGCTGATGTCGAGCATGTAGCGCACGCTGCGCAGTACGTCGTTGTGAATCATGGTGGGCAATCCTGGTATTCAACGGATGACACCGCCGGAATCAGGCGGTGTCGGGAAAAGGGAACGGCTTAAAACTTTTCTTTGCCGGACAGGTAACGCCATTGGCCCACCGGCACCTTGCCGATGGACACGCCGCCGATACGGATACGGCGGATGGCGATGACTTTCAGGCCAACGGCTTCGCAGAACAGCGCGATCACGCCGGGTTGCGGGTTTTTCATCGCAAAGCGTAGGCGGTTTTCGTTCTGCCAGCTGGCTTTGACGGCAGGCAGCTCTTTGCCTTTGTAGGTCAGGCCGTGGTTCAGGCGGTTGAGGCCGTGGGCAACCATGTCGCCTTCGACTTCCACCACGTATTCCTGCTCGATCTTGGCGGCATCGGCGGTCAACTTGCGCAGAATCTTCCAGTCCTGGGTGAACACCAGCAGGCCACTGGCCTTGGCTTGCAGGTCGGCGCTGGCGCTCAGGCGCAGAAAGTGCCCCTTGAGCGGGCGCTTGCCGAAGCGGTGTTCTTCAGAGAGGGTATCGGCGCTGATCGAGGCCATGGCGGTTTCAGCATCCACGCCTGCGGGGGCGTGCAGCAGGATGGTCACCGGCTCTGGCGCGGTGGCTTTGGCCTCTGGGTCCAGCTCGACTTTCTCGTCAGTGACCTTGAACTGCGGCTCGTCGATCACTTCGCCGTCCACCGAGACCCAGCCGCCTTCGATAAACAGCTCAGCCTCCCGACGGGAGCAACCGACCAGTTCGATAAGGCGTTTGGAGAGGCGTATGGGGTCAGTCATGACAAGGGCCGTAACAAAAGGGGGCCACTATTGTACCTGCCTGGCGCCGGTTAATCCCGGCTCCATTTCAGCGCATGTGCCCTAACAATTATTTAACTGACGCAACACGGGCCAAATGTGGGAGCTGGCTTGCCTGCGATGGCGGTATACCAGCACCGGATGGGTAGACTGACCCGACGCCTTCGCAGGCAAGCCAGCTCCCACAGTTTGTACGGGATGATTTCAGGCATTACGGGCCTGTTGCTGCTGGCGCAGACGCAGGTGCAACAACGGATAAGGCTGCCCAAGCCCATCATGTTCTGTTCGCCCGATCACCTCGAAGCCTTGCTTGAGATAAAATCCCAAGGCCTGGGGGTTCTGTTCGTTGACGTCCAGTTCATCGGCATTCATGTGTTCGATCGCGTAACCCAGCAATTGCCGGCCCAGCCCCTGGCCACGGTAGTGCGGGTCGATAAACAGCATTTCCACCTTGCCCGCCGACACGCCGGCGAATCCGTTGATGCGTTGGCGCGAGTCCTTGGTGCAGATCAGCATCACCGCATCGAGGTAGCGGGTCAGCACCAGGTTTTTCAACATGTCGATATAGCTGTCCGGGAGGAAGTCGTGGGTGGCGCGTACCGAGTCCTCCCAGATCTGCACCAGGCGCGCGTAGTCGCTGGTTCTAGGTGTGTGAATCACCGAATGCTGACGCATACCCGCTGTCCCTTGCTGTATTCGGGGTTGATGGGCAATACGATAGACCTAAAAAAGCCCCGCATCTTCTCAGAGGCGGGGCTTTTTTATCATCGGGCGATCAGTCGCGCTTTTCGGCCCACAAGTCGTACTCGTCGGCGTCGGTCACGGTGCACCACACTTTGTCACCCGGCTTCAGGCCGCTGGCATCGTCGATAAACACGTTACCGTCGATTTCAGGGGCGTCAAAGAAGCAGCGGCCCACCGCGCCTTGCTCGTCGACTTCATCGATGAGCACTTCGATTTCCTTGCCGATGCGCAGTTGCAGGCGTGCCGAGCTGATGGCCTGCTGATGCGCCATGAAGCGCTCCCAGCGGTCTTGCTTGACGTCGTCCGGCACCACGGCCAGGTCCAGCAGGTTGGCCGGAGCACCTTCCACCGGCGAGTACTGGAAGCAACCGACGCGGTCCAGCTGCGCTTCGGTCAGCCAGTCCAGCAGGTACTGGAAGTCTTCTTCGGTCTCGCCGGGGAAGCCGACGATGAAAGTGGAGCGGATGATCAGCTCCGGGCAGATCTCGCGCCAGTTCTTGATGCGTGCCAGGGTCTTGTCTTCGAACGCCGGGCGTTTCATCGCCTTGAGCACTTTCGGGCTGGCGTGCTGGAACGGGATGTCCAGGTACGGCAGGATCTTGCCGGCGGCCATCAACGGGATCAACTCGTCCACGTGCGGGTAAGGGTAAACATAGTGCAGGCGCACCCACACGCCCAGGCTGCTAAGGGCTTCGCACAACTCGGTCATGCGGGTTTTCACCGGCGCGCCATTCCAGAAACCGGTGCGGTATTTCACATCGACGCCGTAGGCGCTGGTGTCCTGGGAGATCACCAGCAGCTCCTTGACGCCAGACTTGACCAGGCGCTGGGCCTCGTCGAGCACGTCACCCACCGGGCGGCTCACCAGTTTGCCGCGCATCGACGGGATGATGCAGAAGCTGCAGCTGTGGTTGCAGCCTTCCGAAATCTTCAGGTACGCGTAGTGGCGCGGGGTCAGCTTGATGCCTTGAGGCGGCACCAAGTCGATCAGCGGGTTGTGATCCTGGCGTGGCGGCACCACCTCGTGCACAGCGTTGACCACCTGCTCGTACTGCTGCGGGCCGGTCACGGCCAGCACGCTCGGGTGCACGTTGCGGATATTGCCTTCTTCCACCCCCATGCAGCCGGTCACGATGACCTTGCCGTTTTCCTTGATGGCTTCGCCGATCACTTCCAGGGATTCGGCTTTGGCCGAGTCGATGAAGCCGCAGGTGTTGACCACCACCACATCGGCGTCCTGGTAAGTGGACACGACGTCGTAGCCTTCCATACGCAATTGCGTGAGGATGCGCTCGGAGTCGACAAGCGCCTTCGGGCAACCCAGGGAAACAAAGCCAACCTTGGGGTTGGCTTTTGCGATGGTGGTGGACATGTCTAACCTCGGTATTGAATGACGCTGCCGGTCGTGCACGACAAGGCAACGGATGGGCGCTTGGTGCGCCTCTGATCAAAAAGTGCGCAATTCTATCGGCGGGCAGCGCACTTGACCAGCTTTATGCAGGGAAATGCGACGAGTGCTGTATCGGGGCATTCTTACAGCCGTTACCACTCTCTTAAGCCCGGACGTCTTGCTCTGCGCGGTGCGATACAACTTTAGACATGCCCACACCTAACGCCTGAAGCACTTTCAGGAGAGTGGAGAGCTTCGGGTCGCCGCCGACGGCGATGGATCTGTAGAGATTTGCTCTATTGAGGCCCGTATTCTGCGACAAGCTGAGCATTCCGCCACGGGCTTCCGCGACTCGGCGGACAGCGACAAGGAAGGCGTCCTCACCACCCGCTTCATCAATTTCCTCAAGTGCGACAGAAAGATATTCGAGAGCAAACGCTTCGTCGTCTCGGAGCATTTCAAGAACGCTATCTTCATGAGAGCGAGTACGAATGGTCATTTTTGCTGCACCTTGTAAGATTTCCAGAGAGCCTTGGCCTGATCGATGTCGTTTTGCTGTCTGGCCTTTGAACCACCACCCAACAGGAAAACAATTTTTCGATCTTGGATTGCGTAATACACGCGAAAGCCAGGTCCGAAGTCGAGCTTCATCTCAAAGACCCCATCACCCACCGGCTCGGTAATTCCAAAGTGACCAAGGGATGCTCGGTCCACTCTGGTGGTGATTCGTGCCTTTGAACGCGTGTCTTGCACGGTATCTAGCCAAGCTTGATAGATATCCACGCCATTGACTGACAGTACATGTTTCACTTCGTACATGCGGAATGTACCTTAAAAGAGACAGGTCGATGATTGAGTTTTTATATCGACCGCGAGCGCCAGACAGTCGGCACGCTTTTTATTGATCAGCAAGCTGGAGTCCCGGCTTACGCCGCTAAGGCAGCTCTACCGAGTCGGGCCAAAAATATACGGCTGACGGTAAATGTGATCAATGCAGGCAAAAAGGCTCCAAAACGCCTTGTCATCTATTACTGACTGCCTAAAACGACACCCAAATCACTTGAGCAGGGAAATGCGACGAGTGCTGCGCTATGCTTCGCGCCGTTGCACACGGGTAAAGCCCTTGGGTCAATAAAACGTCTGTTACGAGAAGTAAAACAGCGCATGCTAGGGTCAGCTTAGAAGCGCTGTTTATAAAAGACCTCAGGTCAAAGGGCAGGAGTGGTTGATGGGTCAGGCAAGTAGTCAGGCAGCAGGTGCCGAGCATTCAAAAGCCAAGCCGATTGGCATGCTGGTGGCGGCGGTCGGGGTGGTTTATGGCGATATCGGGACCAGCCCGCTCTACACCCTTAAAGAGGTGTTCAACGGCGGTTATGGGGTGCAGGTCAACCATGACGGCGTCTTGGGGATCCTGGCGCTGATCTTCTGGTCGCTGATCTGGGTGGTGTCGATCAAGTATGTGCTGTTCGTGCTGCGTGCCGACAACCAGGGCGAGGGCGGCATCATGGCCCTCACCGCGTTGGCCCGGCGAGCTGCCGGGAAGCACACGAAATTGCGCAGTTTCCTGGTGGTATGTGGCCTGTGTGGCGCGGCGCTGTTCTACGGCGACAGTATGATCACCCCGGCGATTTCGGTGTTGTCGGCCATCGAAGGCTTGGAACTGGCGTTCGACGGCCTGGAAAAATGGGTGGTGCCCATTGCCTTGGTGGTGCTGGTGGCGCTGTTCCTGATCCAGAAACACGGCACCGACCGCATCGGCAAGCTGTTCGGCCCGGTGATGGTCACCTGGTTCCTGGTGTTGGGCGGCCTGGGGGTGTATGGCATTCTGCAGCAACCCGAAGTGCTCAATGCTCTGAACCCGGCATGGGGCGTGCGCTTCTTTATGGTGCACCCCGGTATTGGCGTGGCGATCCTCGGCGCGGTGGTATTGGCATTGACCGGCGCCGAAGCGTTGTACGCCGACATGGGCCACTTCGGCCGCAAACCCATTGCCCGTGCGTGGTTTCTGCTGGTGCTGCCGGCGCTGGTGCTCAACTATTTCGGCCAGGGCGCGATGCTGCTGGGCGATCCGGAGGCGGCGCGCAACCCGTTCTACCTGCTGGCGCCAAGCTGGGCGCTGGTGCCGTTGGTGGGCTTGTCCACCATGGCCACGGTGATTGCTTCCCAGGCGGTGATTTCCGGCGCGTTCTCGTTGACCCGCCAAGCGATCCAGTTGGGTTACATACCGCGCATGCATATCCAGCACACCTCCAGTGCCGAGCAGGGCCAGATCTACATCGGTGCGGTGAACTGGTCGTTGATGGTCGGCGTGATCCTGCTTGTGTTGGGCTTCGAATCCTCCGGTGCCCTGGCCTCGGCCTATGGTGTCGCCGTGACGGGCACCATGCTGATGACCACCATCCTGGTATCGGCGGTCATGCTGCTGCTGTGGAAATGGCCACCGGTGCTGGCCGTGCCGCTGTTGCTCTGCTGCCTGTTGGTGGACGGTCTGTTCTTCGCCGCCAACGCGCCGAAGATCCTCCAGGGCGGCGCCTTCCCGGTATTGGCGGGGATCGTGCTGTTTGTGCTGATGACCACCTGGAAGCGCGGCAAGCAATTGCTGGTCGGCCGTCTCGACGAGGGTGGCTTGCCATTGCCGATCTTCATCAGCAGTATCCGCGTACAGCCGCCCCATCGCGTGCAGGGCACGGCGGTGTTCCTCACCGCGCGGCCCGACGCCGTGCCCCATGCGCTGTTGCACAACCTGCTGCATAACCAGGTGCTGCATGAGCAAGTGGTGCTGTTGACCGTGGTTTACGAAGACATTCCACGGGTGCCTTCAGCGCGGCGCTTCGAGGTGGATGCCTACGGCGAAGGCTTCTTCCGAGTGATCCTGCACTTCGGGTTTACCGATGAACCAGACGTGCCCGAAGCGTTGAAGCTGTGCCACTTGGATGAGCTGGACTTCAGCCCGATGCGCACCACCTACTTCCTTAGCCGTGAAACGGTGATCGCC
Organism: Pseudomonas sp. AL10; assembly: GCF_029960685.1. Taxonomy (NCBI): domain Bacteria; kingdom Pseudomonadati; phylum Pseudomonadota; class Gammaproteobacteria; order Pseudomonadales; family Pseudomonadaceae; genus Pseudomonas; species Pseudomonas sp. AL10. The sequence goes on along the minus strand of NZ_JASBQZ010000022.1, from coordinate 32,140 downwards.
TCGCGCATCAAAGGCATGGCCCGTTGGCGCGAAGTGTTGTTTGCCTTCATGTTGAAAAACGCCAACGGCAACCTGCGGTTCTTCAAACTGCCGGTCAACCGTGTGATCGAGCTGGGCACCCAGGTCGAGATGTAAGGCGCTGCCTACCGGGAGCCGGCAATCGGCTCCCGCTTTCCTTCTGAACCCTGTGCAAACGACGGTTGTCGACTAGGCTGGTAGGAGCGAGCTCGCTCCTACAAAAATGCCTATGAAGCCCAGAAGAGGTGCGCCATGAGTCAGCTGCTCGAACCTTACACCCTGCGCCAATTGACCCTGCTCAACCGCATCGCGGTTTCACCCATGTGCCAATACTCCAGCGACGATGGCCTGGCCAATGACTGGCACCTGGTGCATCTCGGCAGCCGGGCCGTGGGTGGCGCCGGGCTGATTTTTACCGAGGCCACGGCGGTGACCGCCGATGGCCGTATCACCGCCCAGGACCTGGGCCTGTGGAACGACGCCCAGATCGAACCGTTGCGGCGCATCACCCGTTTTATCGCGGCCCAGGGCGCGGTGGCTGGGATCCAGCTGGCCCATGCCGGGCGCAAGGCCAGCACCCATCGGCCATGGATCGGCAAACATGGTAGCGTCAAGCCGGAGGAGGGCGGCTGGGTGCCGGTGGGGCCCTCGCCGATTGCCTTCGACCCCAATCACACGCAGCCCAAGCCACTGGACGAAGGGCAGATCCAGCAAGTGATCGCCGACTTTGTCGCCGCCGCCAAGCGCGCCTTGACCGCAGGCTTTGAAGTGGTGGAAATCCACGCCGCCCACGGGTACCTGCTGCACCAGTTCCTCTCGCCGATCAGCAACCAGCGTCAGGACCACTACGGCGGCTCTTTTGAAAACCGCATCCGCCTGGTGCTGGAAGTGACCAAGGCCGTGCGCGCCGTGTGGCCTGATGAGTTGCCGCTGTTTGTGCGCGTGTCGGCCACTGACTGGGTGGAAGACGGCTGGAACCCGGATGAAACCGTGGAGTTGGCGCGCCGCCTGAAAGATCTGGGGGTGGATCTGATCGACGTGTCGTCCGGTGGCACCGCCGCGAATGCCGAGATTCCTACCGGCCCCGGATACCAAACGCGCTTCGCCGAGCGCGTGCGCAAGGAATCGGGCATGGCCACCGGCACCGTCGGCATGATTACCGAACCCGCTCAAGCCGAGCACATCCTGCGTACCTGCCAGGCCGACATTATTTTCCTGGCCCGCGAACTGCTGCGTGACCCCTACTGGCCACTGCACGCCGACGATGACCTGGGTGGGCGCAAGGCAATCTGGCCGGCGCAATACCAACGGGCGACCCACCGGGATCAGCCGATCCATGAGTCAGACCTGCGGGATTGACCCTGTTCACCTCTGTGCCAAACCCACCCTGACACGGTGGGTTTTTTCTTGCGCGCGTTGTAGGCGTTGCGCAGCCGATATCGACCACCCTGTGAGCAATCGCTGTAGGCTTTTATTACCGACGTTATTTTTTAAGTTAATACTCTAAAAAAATCCCACGAATGATGAGATAGTTTCTACGCTAAGGGTAAGCCCGACTTCTGGCCCAGGGAGACAGGCGGTGGGTCCGCGAAGCCGTTGCGCTTCTCGGGAGTTGGGAAATGGGCACCAGGAGTATTTGACTGATATCAGGAGTAGCGGTCCATGGCCAAGTCCTATGGCGTAGCGGGTGCGGTGGCGTCTTTTCTGAGCCGCCGGATGTCTTTACGGGGTCGAAGGTTGAGTTCAGATGAAATGGAGTTGCTGGCGCAATATCGGGCGCTGACCGAGAGCGATCAGGTGGCGATGCGCTATTTGATTGGCGCGATGAAAAGCGTGTCGCGGTTCTGAGCCAAATCCGATCATTCCCACGTTATTGCGTGGGAATGATCGTGCAGTGTGGCATCAGGTGTACTTGCGCTGTTCTGGCGCAGGCGGGAAGTACTGATACAGCCAGGTTTCACTCAGGGTGCGGTCCTGGGTGCGAATAAACAGGCGTAGCTCGACCGGCTCCACGCTGTCGCTGGTGGGGTACCAGTCGAACAGGATGCGGTACCCTTTGATGTTGTCTAGCACCAGCACGCTGAAGTCCTTCACCTCACCGTGGGAACAGGTCACCACAGGCTCGATGCCAGTGCCCGCCGGCAGGCGATCCAGGCCGCCGCCCTTGAAGTCCACGGCAAAACGCCTGGCCCATACTTTCGGATAATGCTCGCCGGGTGCCCAGCCTTCGGTAAAACCGCCCATGCCCGAACGGGTCGCGTCGACCTGTGCCAGCGGCGTGCTCACTGGCGGCAGTGCGCTCCAGTACAGCTTGTAGCCGTAGTTGAGCGAATCACCGGCGGCCACCGGTTTTTTCGGAGTCCAGAAGGCCACGATGTTGTCCAGGGTTTCACCAGTGGTGGGGATTTCCAGCAGGTCGATCGAGCCTTCGCCCCAGGCCGTGGTCGGTTCAACCCACAGGCTTGGGCGTTTGCTGTACCAGTCGACGGTGTCTTGGTAGCTGGCGAACTCATGGTCGGTCTGCACCAGGCCGAAGCCTTTGGGGTCGGTGTCGGCGAACGCGTTGAATTGCAGCTTGGCCGGGTTGTTCAGGGGCCGGCAGACCCATTCGCCGTTGCCGCGCCACATGGCCAGGCGGTCTGAGTCGTGGATTTGCGGGTGAATGGTGTCGCACATGCGGCGCTCATGGGTGCCGCAGCTGAACATACTGGTCATGGGCGCGATGCCCAGTTGTTCGATGGCGGTGCGCGCATTGATGTGCGCGTCAATCGCCATCACCACTTGGTTGGCCTGGCAGTCGATGTCGAAGCGATAGGCGCCAGTGGCGCTTGGCGAGTCGAGCAGGGCGTAGACCACAAAGCGCGTGGCGTTCTTGTCCGGGGTTTCGAACCAGAACTGCGTGAAATCAGGGAATTCCTCGCGTTTTTTCGCGTAGGTATCAATCGCCAGGCCACGCGCCGAGAGGCCGTACTGGCCGGTGGAATCCACTGCGCGAAAGTAGCTGGCGCCCAGAAACGAGAGCACGTCATGGCGGTCCAGTTCCGGCGCCTTGAACAGCTTGAAGCCGGAGAAACCCAGGTCTCCGGTCAGTTGCTGGGTGTCCACCGTGGTTTTTTCATAGTTGAACAGCGAAGGGCGAAAGTGCACTTCGCGGGCTTCACGGGTCTTGGGGTCGACGCTGTGCATGCGCACCGGCGTCTTGAAGCCCATGCCGACGTGGAAGAACTGCACGTCCAGTTGGCCGTTCAACTCCTTCCACAGCGAATGGTTACGGTCATAGCCGATGGCGTTGAAATTCTGCGGGGTCATGGTGGCCAGGGTCGGCGGCAGCACCTGCTTAGTGTCCTGGTAGTCACGGGTGGCCAATTGCTTGGCCTGGGCCTTGAGCGATTCGAAATCGAACGCCACGGCCTTGCCATCGGCAGCCCGATTACCGGCCCAGGCCTGCGCGGCCAGCAGGCCACTGGCCGACAAACCGGTGTAAGCCGCAATGGCCATGGATGCTTTGAGCAAATTCCTGCGGTGCATAGAGACAACCTGTCGTGAGCAAATCCCGCGCCGTTCCTGGCACGTAGCGGATCAGAAATAACGGTTCGGACATGCCTTCGGCCAAACGCAACGGACAATAAACAGACGCCGGATAGCTTAAGCGGTTCGATGAACAAGGCAAATTGATTGATGGCGGGATGATGGCGTTGTATATGCAACAAGACATTTCCAGCATCGCAGCAGAACGTTACATCTGGAAGCACTCTAGATCGCGGCTTTTTGGCACTTAGTTTTACGCTGGAGGCCTATTGGTCCTACGAACCCAAGTGTCTGGAGGCTACGAATGAATACCCGTGGATTGCTCGATCAACTGCTTAAGTCTGGCCAGGATATGTTGCAAAACAAGGCTGGTGGGCAGCCTAAGTCGAATGACAAGGGCGCCCTCGGCGGCTTGCTCAGCGGTGGCGGGCTCGGCAGCATGCTCGGCGGTGCAGGCGGCGGGGCCCTGGCGGCGGGAGCCATGGGCTTGCTGCTGGGCAACAAGAAGGCGCGTAAATTCGGTGGCAAAGCGCTCACCTACGGCGGCCTGGCCGCACTGGGTGTGATTGCCTACAAGGCTTACGGCAACTGGCAGTCCCAGCAGGCCAGCGCGCCCCAAGGCGAGCCGCAAACCATCGACCGTCTGCCAGCGGCCCAGGTCGAACAACACAGCCAAGGCATTCTCAAGGCACTGGTAGCCGCGGCCAAGGCTGACGGGCATGTGGATGAGCGCGAGCGCGCCTTGATCGAAGGCGAATTTACCAAGCTGGACAATGATCAGGAGTTGCAACACTGGCTACACGCCGAACTCAACAAACCCCTGGACCCCACCGACGTCGCCCGCGCCGCCAGCACCCCGGAAATGGCCGCCGAAATGTACATCGCCAGCGTGATGCTGGTGGACGAAGAAAACTTCATGGAAAAAGCCTACCTGGACGAACTGGCCCGCCAACTGAAACTTGAGCCAGGCTTGAAGCTGGAGTTGGAAAAACAAGTGCGGCTTAACGCATAAACAAGGCCTCACGCCCATCAAAAATGTGGGAGCGGGCTTGCTCGCGAATGCGGTAGACCAGCCACTCTATTTCTGGCTGACTCACCGCATCCGCGAGCAAGCCCGTTCCCACTTTTGCATTCTGTGCACTGCACATCAAAAGCCTTGATAAAAGCGCGCAGCCGCTCAGCTATACTCCCCTCCATTTGAATGGCCCTGCGAGGAATTACTGTGAAGAACTGGACCCTGCGCCAAAGGATTTTGGCGAGCTTTGCGGTAATTATCGCGATCATGCTGCTGATGGTCGTGGTCTCGTATTCGCGCTTGCTGAAAATCGAAATCAGCGAAAACTCAGTGCGGGACGATGCGGTGCCCGGGGTGTTTTTCAGCTCGATGATTCGCAGCGCCTGGGTCGACAGCTACCTGCAAACCCAGGAGTTGGTTGGGATCCACGAGAACCAGGGCATTTCCGAAACCGACAAACAGGACTACAAGTCTTTTGAGGCTCGGCTTGAGCAACATATGGCCAGCTACGCCGGGACGATCAATATCACTCAGGATCGCACCGAATTCGATGCCTTCGAAAAACTGCACCAGAACTACAACCAGATTCTCGCCCAGGTCTTGGCAGCCCATCAGAGCAATAACGCCGCCGAAGCACTGAGGTTGTTTAACGAGCAACTGACCCCCGCCTGGACCGCAGGCCGCATGAAGCTCAATGACATTATCAATGAGAACAAGCAAGTCGCCGACAACGCCACCGCCGCCATCGATGATGCGGTAGCGGCCGCGAAGATCAGCATGGGCGTTTCGCTATTGCTGGCGATTCTCGCCGCCGCGCTGTGTGGCCTGTTGCTGATGCGCGCGATCATGGCGCCGATGCAGCGCATCGTTCAAATCCTCGAAGTCATGCGCACCGGTGACCTGAGCAAGCGCCTGAATCTGGAGCGCAAGGACGAATTCAACGCGGTTGAAACCGGCTTCAACGACATGATGACCGAGCTGACTGCCCTGGTGTCCCAGGCGCAGCGTTCATCGGTGCAGGTCACCACCTCGGTCACCGAGATTGCCGCGACCTCCAAGCAGCAACAGGCGACCGCGACAGAAACCGCAGCCACCACCACCGAAATCGGCGCCACTTCCCGCGAGATTGCCGCCACGTCCAAGGACTTGGTCCGCACCATGACCGAAGTGTCCACCGCCGCCGACCAGGCCTCGGTGGCTGCCGGTTCCGGCCAGCAGGGCCTGGCCCGCATGGAAGAAACCATGCACTCGGTGATGGGCGCCGCCGACCTGGTCAACGCCAAGCTGGCGATCCTCAATGAGAAGGCCGGCAATATCAACCAAGTGGTGGTGACCATCGTCAAGGTGGCCGACCAGACCAACCTGTTGTCCCTGAATGCGGCCATCGAGGCTGAGAAAGCCGGTGAGTACGGGCGCGGCTTTGCCGTGGTTGCCACCGAAGTGCGCCGCCTGGCCGACCAGACCGCTGTGGCGACCTACGACATTGAACAGATGGTGCGTGAGATCCAGTCGGCGGTGTCGGCGGGGGTGATGGGCATGGACAAGTTTTCCGAGGAGGTGCGTCGCGGCATGTCCGAGGTGCAACAAGTGGGCGAGCAACTGTCGCAGATCATCCATCAGGTACAGGCCCTGGCGCCGCGGGTGTTGATGGTCAACGAAGGCATGCAGGCCCAGGCCACCGGCGCCGAGCAGATCAACCATGCGCTGGTGCAATTGGGCGATGCCAGCAGCCAGACCGTCGAATCCCTGCGCCAGGCCAGCTTTGCCATTGATGAACTGAGCCAGGTTGCGGTCGGTCTGCGCAGCGGCGTCTCGCGTTTCAAAGTCTGATGAGCGAGCTCGCGGCTAAACGCGGTGCCGTCCCGGCAGCGAAAAAGGCGTTGTTCCTGGTGTTTCGCATCGGCAACGAACGCTTTGCCCTCAAGGCCACCGAAGTGGCCGAGGTGCTGCCGCGCCTGGCCCTTAAACCCATCGCCCAAGCGCCGTTATGGGTGGCGGGTATCTTCGCCCATCGTGGGGTGCTGGTGCCGGTCATCGACTTGAGCGCGCTGACGTTCGGCACTTCGGCCCAGGCGCGCACCAGTACGCGCCTGGTGCTGGTCAATTACCAACCGCAGCCCTGGAGTGAGGCGCGTTGGCTGGGGCTGATCCTGGAACAGGCCACCGACACCCTGCGTTGCGACCCCGCCGAGTTCCAGCCCTATGGCCTTGACAACCAGCAGGCGCCGTACCTGGGGCCGGTGCGCGAGGATGCCCAAGGCTTGATGCAGTGGATTGGCGTCGCGGATCTGTTGACCGCGCCAGTGCGCGCCTTGTTGTTCTGCGCCGAGTTGAGCCTATGAGCAATGACCCGCGGTTTTTCGCGTTCTTGAAAGAACGCATCGGCCTGGACGTCGCTTCGGTGGGCGAGGCGATCATCGAGCGCGCGGTGCGCCAGCGCTGCCAGTCGTCCCAGTCGCCGTCGGCGGAGGCTTACTGGCAACACCTGCAAACCTCCCATGACGAGCAGCAGGCGCTGATCGAAGCGGTGATCGTCCCCGAGACCTGGTTTTTCCGCTATCCCGAATCCTTTGCAACCCTGGCTCGCCTGGCCCAGGCACGCCTGGCCGAGATCAATCAGATGCGCGCCCTGCGCATTCTCAGCCTGCCGTGTTCGACCGGCGAAGAGCCCTATTCGATTGCCATGGCCTTGCTCGATGCGGGGCTGGCGCCCCACCAGTTCAAAGTACAGGGCATGGACGTCAGCCCGCTGTCGGTGGAGCGCGCGCGGCGGGGCGTGTATGGCAAGAACTCGTTTCGCGGCGCTGACCTTGAGTTTCGCGACCGCCACTTCACTGAAGACGCAGGCAGTTACCGCATTGCCGACCGAGTGCGTGAGCAAGTGCGCCTGCAAGTCGGCAACTTGCTGGACCCGGCACTGCTGGCGAACGAGCCAACCTACGATTTTGTGTTCTGCCGCAACCTGCTGATCTACTTCGACCAGCCGACCCAGAAACAGGTCTTTGATGTGCTCAAGGCGTTGACACACGTGGACGGCGTGCTGTTTATCGGCCCGGCCGAGGGCAGCCTGCTGGGGCGCCACGGTATGCGCTCCATCGGCGTACCGCAGTCCTTCGCTTTCAGTCGGCATGTAGAACCGACCCCGCCGCCAGCACCTCTGGTCAAACCGACGCCCGCGCCGCTGCCGCAGCGCAGGGCGGCGCCGATACCGCTCAAGCCGCGGCCGTTCAGCACGGTCAGCCCCCGCGTGCCACCGGTCAAAGGGGTGCCTACCGATGCCGGGGATTTGCTCAGCCAGATCGCAACCCTGGCCAACGAGGGCAAAAGTGCCGAGGCCCGTGCGGCCTGCGAGCGCTATTTGAGCAGCCACCCACCGGCCGCCCAGGTGTTTTATTGGCTGGGGCTGCTCAGCGATGTGGCTGGCAGCGCCCTGGAGGCCCAGGGGTATTACCGAAAAGCCCTGTATCTGGAACCGCAGCATCCCCAGGCCCTGATGCACCTGGCCGCGTTGCTCGAGTCCCAGGGCAACAGTGCCGGCGCGCGTCGTCTTCAGGCCCGCGCCGCCCGTAGCGAGCGAGCTGACAGTGAGTCCAAACGATGAGTAGCCCTGACGCGCTCGACACCGCAGGCCTGGACCTGACGCTGACCGATACCCAAGCCATTGACGACTGTTGGAACCGCATCGGTATTCATGGCGACAAGTCCTGCCCGTTGTTGGCTGAGCACATCCACTGCCGCAATTGCTCGGTGTATTCCGCCGCCGCCACGCGCCTGCTCGACCGCTACGCACTGCAACAGGACGACCATCACGCGCAGGCAACTGCCGAAGCGGATAACGAGGTGGTCACCCGTTCGCTGTTGATGTTTCGCCTCGGCGAAGAATGGCTCGGCATCGCGACCCGCTGCCTGGTGGAAGTGGCGCCGTTGCAGCCGATCCACTCGCTGCCGCACCAGCGCTCCCGGGCGCTGCTGGGCGTGGCCAACGTACGCGGGGCGCTGGTGGCATGCCTGTCGCTGGTGGAACTGTTGGGCCTGGACAGCACCAGTACCGGCGCCAGCGGCGGGCGGATCATGCCGCGCATGCTGATCATCGCCGCCCAGGACGGGCCGGTCGTCGTACCTGTGGATGAAGTAGACGGCATTCACGCCATCGATGAGCGCACCTTGAAGGCCGCGTCGGTGTCCGGCACCCAGGCCAGCGCACGCTACACCCAAGGCGTGTTGCAGTGGAAAGGCCGCAGCCTGCGCTGGCTGGACGAAGCGCAATTGTTGTCCGCCGTGACCCGGAGCCTCGCATGACCCCCGACCAGATGCGCGATGCCTCGCTGTTGGAACTGTTCAGCCTGGAGGCCGATGCGCAGACCCAGGTGTTGAGCGCGGGCCTGCTGGCGCTGGAACGCAACCCGACCCAGGCCGACCAGCTCGAAGCCTGCATGCGCGCCGCACATTCACTTAAAGGGGCGGCGCGGATTGTCGGCGTGGATGCCGGGGTCAGCGTGGCCCACGTCATGGAAGACTGCCTGGTCAGCGCCCAGGAAGGCCGCCTGTACCTGCAACCTGAACATATCGACGCGTTGCTGCAAGGTACTGACCTGCTGATGCGTATCGCCACCCCGGGCAATGATGTGGGGCCGGCGGATATCGAGGCCTATGTTGCGCTGATGGAGCGCTTGCTCGATCCCTCCCTGCCGATTGCCACGCCCATGCCAAAACCCGAGCCCATCCCGGCGCCGCGGGTTGACGCCTTGCTGCTGGAGCCCGAGCTGGAGCCCGCGCCACCGCTCGGCAGTGAAGCGCCGCGCCAGAACAAGCGCATGACCGAAGGCGGCGAGCGTGTGCTGCGGGTCACGGCCGAGCGCTTGAACAGCCTGTTGGACTTGTCCAGCAAATCCCTGGTGGAAACCCAGCGGCTCAAGCCGTACCTGGCCAGCCTGCAGCGGCTCAAGCGCATTCAGAGCAACAGCTTGCGTGCCCTCGACGCCCTGGATGGCCAGCTCAAATCCCTGGATCTGAACCTGGAAGCCCAGGAAGCCCTGGCCGATACCCGTCGCCTGCTGAGTGAAGCCCAGGCCTTGCTGGCGGAAAAAAACGCCGAGCTGGATGAGTTCGGCTGGCAGGCCGGCCAGCGTGCCCAGGTGCTCTACGACACCGCATTGGCCTGCCGCATGCGACCGTTTGCCGACGTGCTGGCCGGGCAGGTGCGCATGGTGCGTGACCTCGGTCGTAGCCTGGGCAAGCAGGTGCGCCTGGAGATCGAGGGCGAAAAGACCCAGGTCGACCGTGACGTGCTGGAAAAACTCGAAGCGCCGCTCACCCATTTATTGCGCAATGCGGTCGACCACGGTATCGAAACCCCTGAGCAGCGCGTGTTGGCGGGCAAACCGGCGGAAGGCTTGATTCGCCTGCGCGCGTCCCATCAGGCCGGGCTGCTGGTGCTGGAGCTGAGCGATGACGGTAACGGTGTCGACCTCGAGCGCCTGCGCGGCACCATCGTCGACCGGCACCTGTCGCCGGTGGAAACGGCCTTGCGCCTGAGCGAAGAAGAGCTGCTCACGTTCCTGTTCCTGCCGGGGTTCAGTCTGCGCGACAAGGTCACCGAGGTGTCCGGTCGTGGCGTTGGCCTGGACGCGGTGCAACATATGGTTCGCCAGCTGCGCGGCGCGGTGGTGCTGGAACAGACAGCAGGGCAGGGTAGCCGCTTCCATCTGGAGGTGCCGTTGACCTTGTCGGTGGTGCGCAGCCTGGTGGTGGAAGTCGGCGAAGAAGCCTATGCCTTCCCCCTGGCGCATATCGAACGCATGTGCGACCTGGCCCCCGACGACATCGTGCAGTTGGAAGGCCGCCAGCACTTCTGGCATGAGGGCCGGCATGTTGGCCTGGTTGCCGCCAGCCAGTTGCTGCAGCGCCCGCCGGGGCAGACCCCGTCAGATACCTTGAAAGTGGTGGTGATCCGCGAGCGCGATGCCGTGTACGGGATTGCCGTGGAGCGCTTTATCGGCGAGCGCACCCTGGTGGTGTTGCCGCTGGATGATCGCCTGGGCAAGGTCCAGGACATTTCTGCCGGGGCCTTGCTCGATGACGGCGCGGTGGTGTTGATCGTCGACGTCGAAGACATGCTGCGTTCGGTGGATAAATTGCTCAACACCGGCCGTCTGGAGCGCATCGCCCGGCGTAGCCAGCAGGCCACCGAAGCGCCGCGAAAGCGTGTGCTGGTGGTGGACGACTCACTGACGGTACGTGAGCTGCAACGCAAATTGTTACTCAACCGTGGTTATGAAGTTGCCGTTGCGGTCGATGGCATGGATGGCTGGAACGCATTGCGCTCCGAGGACTTCGACCTGCTTATCACGGATATTGATATGCCTCGCATGGACGGTATTGAATTGGTCACACTTTTGCGCCGTGACAGTCGCCTGCAATCGTTGCCGGTGATGGTGGTTTCCTACAAGGATCGTGAAGAAGACCGCCGCCGTGGCCTCGACGCCGGGGCCGACTATTATTTAGCCAAAGCCAGTTTCCATGACGACGCCTTGCTCGACGCCGTGGTTGAACTGATTGGAGGCGCCCGGGCATGAGGATTGCGATCGTCAATGACATGCCTCTGGCGGTGGAAGCCTTGCGTCGTGCCTTGAGTTACGAGCCCGCCCATGAAGTGGTGTGGGTGGCCAGCAATGGCCTGGAAGCGGTGCAGCGTTGCGCCGAGCTGACCCCGGACCTGATCCTGATGGACCTGATCATGCCGGTGATGGACGGCGTGGAGGCGACCCGGCAAATCATGGCCGACACGCCATGCCCGATCGTGATCGTCACCGTCGACCGCCAGGCTAACGTCAGCCGTGTATTCGAAGCCATGGGCCACGGCGCCCTGGATGTGGTGGACACCCCGGCACTGGGCGTGGGCAACCCCAAGGATGCGGCGGCGCCCCTGTTGCGCAAGATCCTCAATATTGGCTGGCTGATCGGCCAGCGCGGCACGCGGGTGCGTGCCGAAACCCCGCCGCAGCGGGTCACCGGCAAGCGTCAACGGCTGGTGGCGATTGGTTCTTCGGCCGGTGGGCCGGCGGCCCTGGAAGTTCTGCTCAAGGGGTTGCCCCGGGATTTCCCTGCCGCCATCGTGCTAGTGCAGCATGTGGACCAGGTGTTTGCCGCTGGCATGGCCGAGTGGCTGAGCAGCGCTTCCGGCCTGCCGGTGCGCCTGGCCTGTGAAGGCGAGCCGCCTCAACCCGGCGTGGTATTGCTGGCCGGCACCAACCACCATATTCGCTTGTTGAAAAATGGCACGCTAGCCTATACCGCAGAACCGGTGAACGAGATTTACCGGCCGTCGATCGACGTGTTTTTCGAAAGCGTCGCCAGCCACTGGAACGGTGACGCCGTCGGCGTCTTGCTCACGGGCATGGGGCGCGACGGCGCCCAGGGCCTCAAGCTGATGCGGGAACAAGGATATTTGACCATCGCCCAGGACCAACAGAGTTCGGCGGTGTATGGCATGCCCAAAGCGGCGGCGGCGATTGATGCTGCTGTTGAAATTCGCCCACTGGATAGAATTGCGCCCCGATTGCTGGAGGTCTTTGCAAAATGAACAAAAATCTCCCGCCGTGCTGGCTTGCAGGTAGTAATTCAGGTGACTGCACATGAATGATTTACAGCTCGACGACTTCAAGACCGACGAAAACGCCGCCATGGTGTTGCTGGTCGACGACCAGGCCATGATCGGTGAAGCCGTGCGGCGTGGCCTGGCCCATGAAGAAAACATCGACTTCCACTTTTGTGCCGACCCGCACCAGGCGATTGCCCAGGCGATCCGCATCAAGCCCACGGTGATCTTGCAGGACCTGGTGATGCCGGGCCTGGACGGCCTCACTCTGGTGCGCGAATACCGCAATCACCCGGCCACCGCGAATATTCCGATCATCGTGCTGTCCACCAAAGAAGACCCGCTGATCAAGAGCGCGGCCTTTGCGGCCGGGGCCAACGATTACCTGGTCAAGCTGCCGGACAACATCGAGTTGGTGGCGCGCATCCGCTACCACTCGCGCTCCTACATGACCCTGTTGCAGCGCGACGCGGCCTACCGCGCGTTGCGCGTCAGCCAGCAACAGTTGCTGGACACCAACCTGGTGCTGCAACGCCTGATGAACTCCGATGGCCTGACCGGGCTGTCCAACCGCCGCCACTTCGACGAATACCTGGAGCTGGAATGGCGCCGCGCCATGCGCGACCAGACCCAACTGTCGCTGCTGATGATCGACGTGGACTTCTTCAAGACCTTCAACGACAGCTTCGGCCACGTCGAGGGCGACGAAGCCCTGCGCAAAGTCGCCAACACCATCCGTGAAGCCAGCAGCCGACCTTCGGATTTGCCGGCGCGCTACGGCGGCGAAGAGTTCGCGCTGGTCCTGCCCAGCACCTCGCCGGGCGGCGCACGCCTGGTCGCGGAAAAACTGCGCATGGCGGTGGCGGCGTTGAAAATCCCGCACATCGCCCCGGCTGAAGGCTCCAGCCTGACCATCAGTATTGGGCTGTCGACGTTGACACCGGTCCAGGGCACGGACTGTCGGCAGTTGATCATGGCGGCGGACAAGGGGTTGTACACGGCCAAGAACAATGGGCGTAATCAGGTGGGCATCGAGTAATCCCACGCGCCGCTCAACCCCTGTGGGAGCTGGCTTGCCTGCGATGGCGGTGTATCCGTCACACAAGTATCGACTGGTACACCGCCATCGCAGGCAAGCCAGCTCCCACATTTGATCTCTATCTGGCTACGGATCGTGTACAAACCCCCGCCTTTTCGGCCAAGCGGGCTGCCGTTTCCAGCCGTTTGCCGTTATACTCGCCGGCTTTCAAAAGTTCGCCAACGAGTGCTGCCCGCCATGGAAATCAACCCGATCCTTAACACCATCAAGGACCTGTCCGAGCGCTCCGAAACTATTCGGGGGTATCTTTGACTACGATCAAAAGCATGAGCGTCTGACCGAGGTCAATCGCGAGCTTGAAGATCCGAGTGTCTGGAACAAACCTGAATACGCCCAGGAACTGGGGCGCGAGCGCGCTGCGCTGGCACAGATCGTCGATACCCTCGACGAACTGAACACCGGCCTGGGTGATTGCCGCGACCTGCTGGACATGGCCGTCGAAGAAAACGACGAAGGCGCAGTGGGCGATGTCGTCGCCGAGCTGGCCCGTCTCGAGGAAAACCTCGCCAAGCTTGAATTTCGCCGCATGTTCAGCCATGAAATGGACCCGAACAACGCCTACCTGGATATCCAGGCCGGTTCCGGCGGCACCGAGGCCCAGGACTGGGCCAACATCCTGCTGCGCATGTACCTGCGCTGGGCCGACAAGCGCGGTTTCGACGCGACCATCATGGAACTGTCTGCCGGTGAAGTGGCCGGTATCAAGGGCGCGACCGTGCACATCAAGGGCGAATACGCCTTTGGCTGGCTGCGCACCGAGATCGGCGTGCACCGCCTGGTGCGCAAGAGCCCGTTCGACTCCGGCAACCGTCGCCACACGTCGTTCTCCGCCGTTTTCGTCTCGCCAGAGATCGACGACAAGGTGGAAATCGAGATCAACCCGGCCGACCTGCGGATCGACACCTACCGTTCCTCCGGTGCCGGTGGCCAGCACGTAAACACCACTGACTCGGCCGTACGTATTACCCACGTACCGACCAATACCGTGGTCAGCTGCCAGAACGAACGTTCCCAGCACGCCAACAAGGACACCGCCATGAAAATGCTGCGGGCCAAGTTGTACGAGCAGGAAATGCAGAAGCGCAACGCCGCTTCCCAGGCGCTGGAAGACACCAAGTCGGATATCGGCTGGGGTCACCAGATCCGTTCGTACGTGCTCGATGCCTCGCGGATCAAGGATCTGCGCACTAACATCGAACGCAGCGACTGCGACAAGGTACTCGACGGCGATATCGACGAATACCTGGAAGCCAGCCTGAAATCCGGCCTCTAATACCCTCTGTGGGAGCGGGCTTGCCCGCGATCCCCCGCCGAAGGCTGGGGGCAACGAACCTGATGGAATATTTAAAGACATGAGCGACCAACAACTCGACCCGCAAGCCCTGCAACAGGAAGAAAACTCCCTGATCGCCCTGCGCAAGGAAAAGCTTGCTGCCGAGCGCGCCAAGGGTAACGCCTTCCCCAACGACTTCCGTCGCGACAACTACTGCGATGCCTTGCAGAAGCAATACGCGGACAAGACCAAGGAAGAACTGGCAGAGGCTGCGATCCCGGTCAAGGTGGCAGGTCGCATCATGCTCAACCGTGGCTCGTTCATGGTGATCCAGGACATGACCGGTCGCATCCAGGTCTACGTCAACCGCAAGACCCTGTCCGAAGAAACCCTGGCCTCGGTGAAAACCTGGGACATGGGCGATATCATCGCAGCCGAAGGCACCCTGGCCCGTTCCGGCAAGGGCGACCTGTACGTCGAGATGACCAACGTGCGCCTGCTGACCAAGTCCCTGCGCCCGCTGCCAGACAAGCACCACGGCCTGACCGACACCGAACAGCGCTATCGCCAGCGTTACGTTGACCTGATCGTCAACGAAGACGTGCGCCAGACCTTCCGCGTGCGCTCGCAAGTCATTGCCCACATCCGCAGCTTCCTGATGCAGCGTGACTTCCTGGAAGTCGAAACCCCGATGCTGCAGACCATCCCGGGTGGTGCCGCAGCCAAGCCGTTCGAAACCCACCACAACGCGCTGGACATGGAAATGTTCCTGCGTATCGCGCCGGAGCTTTACCTCAAGCGCCTGGTGGTTGGCGGCTTCGAGAAAGTGTTCGAGATCAACCGCAACTTCCGTAACGAAGGCGTCTCGACCCGTCACAACCCAGAATTCACCATGTTGGAGTTCTACCAGGCCTACGCCGACTACGAAGACAACATGGACCTGACCGAAGAGCTGTTCCGCGAGCTGGCACAGCTGGTGCTGGGCAGCACTGACGTGCCGTACGGCGACAAGGTGTTCCACTTCGGCGAGCCGTTCGTGCGCCTGTCGGTGTTCGACTCGATCCTCAAGTACAACCCCGAGCTGACCGCTGACGACCTCAACGACATCGACAAGGCCCGTGCCATTGCCAAGAAAGCCGGCGCCAAGGTGCTGGGCTTCGAAGGCCTGGGCAAGCTGCAGGTGATGATTTTCGAAGAGCTGGTGGAGCACAAGCTGGAACAGCCGCACTTCATTACCCAGTACCCGTTCGAAGTGTCGCCGCTGGCCCGTCGCAACGACGACAACCCGAACGTCACCGACCGTTTCGAGCTGTTCATCGGTGGCCGCGAAATCGCCAACGCCTATTCCGAGCTTAACGACGCGGAAGACCAGGCCGAGCGTTTCATGGCCCAGGTGGCCGACAAGGACGCCGGTGACGACGAAGCCATGCACTACGATGCCGACTTCGTACGGGCCCTGGAATACGGCATGCCGCCCACTGCCGGTGAAGGCATCGGCATCGACCGTCTGGTGATGTTGTTGACCAACTCGCCGTCGATCCGCGATGTGATCCTGTTCCCGCACATGCGGCCACAAGCGTAACCGTAGCGAAATCCGAAGCCGCCTTTTATAAGGCGGCTTTTTTATGTGGCCTGTTCAAGTGGTGCTCGTCAGTGATCGTTCCCACGCTCCGCGTGGGAATGCACCCTGTGACGCTCCGCGTCACCTCTAAAGGAAGAAGTGTGGTGAACCGCGTAATAGCTCAAGAAGGTGCCGCCGGCATTGCTGCTGCCGTGGCTGAAAGCGTTCAGTACCAGGGCCGCAAGGCCAGTCGGCGGGGCAGCGAGCAACGCCGGCAAGACATTCTCGATGCGGCCATGCGTATCGTCGTGCGCGATGGCGTGCGGGCCGTGCGTCACCGGGCAGTGGCGGCAGAGGCGGGGGTGCCGCTGTCGGCCACCACCTATTACTTCAAAGACATCGACGACCTGCTCACCGACACCTTCGCCCAGTACGTGGAACGCAGCGCCGCGTTCATGGGCAAGCTGTGGGTACGTAACGAAGGCCTGTTACGCGAAATGGTCGCCTATGGCGACGGCAGCCCGGAGTCGCGCTCGCAACTGGCGGATGACATCGCGCGCCTGACCGCCGACTATGTGCTACGCCAACTGACCAATCGCCGCGAATACCTGATGGCCGAACAGGCCTTTCGCCAGGAAGCCCTGCTCAACCCACGCCTGGCCGAACTGGTACGCTCCCATCAACAGATCTTGTTGCAGGGCACCGGGCAGTTTTTCCAGGTATTGGGTTCCCGTGAGCCGCAGCAGGATGCCAAGGTGTTGACGGCTATCATCAGTCGGATGGAATATCAGGGCCTGTTGGGCGGCGCAGAGCCTCTGACCGGGGAAGAGATGCTTGAAATCCTCAAGCGCTACATGCACCTGGTATTGGCCTCGGTCTGACAGCGTTCGATGAAAGCCTGATAACGTTCAACGTTTAAAGAGGAAGCACCGGGTGGACGATTACCAGCAGACGATACGCACCTTGTCCGATCGCATTGTGCTGGCGCAAACACCGATCCGCGTCCTTGATGCGGTGAAATGGGACGAGAACATTCGCCAGGGATTCCTCAAGGCCAAAGGCAAGGCGATGCCTGCCGTAGACCGTGATTACTACCTGAGCCGGCCGCTGTCGTTCGATTCCAGTGCGGTGAAGCTAGAGTTCCAGAACATCGAGCGCGACATCACTCGACGCCTTGGGCAATTCAGTCCGGTGGGGCAGATCATGCGGCGCATGTGCCGCGAATACCGGATGGTGGTGCGCATGCTTGAAGCGCGCGGCACCGAGGACTTCGGCCTGATTTCCCAAGAGCTGTACGGCGCCGCCTCCGATGCGTTCCACGCTGGCGACCCGACCCTGGCCGACCTTGGCCTGATGCTCTCCGACTACCTCAACAACATCGACGGTCGGGGTGACCTCAAGGACGAAGCCAAGACCCTCACCGCCAAAGATGCGGTCAGCCTGCTGCAAACCCGCCTCAACAAGGTGTTTGGCGAAGCCGAAGAGACCATCCGCGTATTCGAGTCCGACGGCATCGTCGCCGACGCAGCGGCGGGCGCCGACTACATCAAGATCCGCGCCGATGCGATGTTCAACGACCGCGACGTTCGCGCCCTCGAAGTGCATGAAGGGTTGGTGCATGTGGGCACCACCCTCAACGGCCAGAACCAGCCGATCTGCACGTTCCTGTCCAAGGGCCCGCCGTCGTCCACCGTCACCCAGGAAGGCCTGGCGATCCTGATGGAAATCATCACGTTTGCTTCCTACCCCAGCCGCCTGCGCAAACTCACCAACCGGACACGCGCCATCCATATGGTGGAGGAGGGTGCCGACTTCCTGCAGGTGTTTGAGTTCTTCCGCGAGCAAGGCTTTGAAATGGCCGAAAGCTATGGGAATGCCAGCCGGGTATTCCGTGGTTCGGTGCCCACCGGTCTGCCATTTACCAAGGATTTGTCCTACCTCAAGGGCTTTATCATGGTCTACAACTACATTCAGCTCGCCGTACGTAAAGGCAAGCTGGAACAGGTGCCGCTGCTGTTCTGCGGCAAGACCACCCTTGAAGACATGCGCACCCTGCGCCAATTGGTCGACGAAGGCCTGGTGGTGCCGCCCAAGTATTTGCCGGAGCAGTTTCGCGACATGAACGCGCTGGCGGCCTGGATGTGCTTCTCCAACTTCCTCAACCACTTGAGCCTGGACCGGATCGAGGCGGATTACTCCAATATCCTCTGAGCACAGCAATGCTATTTGTAGGAGCGAGCTTGCTCGCGAAGAACGCTCAGGCACCGCGTTTCTTCAGTATTAGCGCGTTATCGTTGACGATCTTCGCGAGCAAGCTCGCTCCTACAGTGGGCGTCAATCACCATGAGGCTTCAACGGATGAGAATCCTCGGCATTTTATGCCTGCTACTCACATTGAACGGCTGCAGCTCCTTACTGTTCTACCCCGAGCCCGGCCTGCCCTTCACTCCGGAAAAAGCCCACCTGCAATACCGCGACGTCACGCTCACCACCGCAGACGGGGTGAAGCTGCACGCTTGGTGGTTGCCAGCCAAAGCGGGTGTGCCACTCAAAGGCACCATCCTGCATTTGCACGGCAACGGCGGTAACCTCGCCTGGCACCTGGGGGGCAGTTGGTGGTTGCCGGAGCAGGGTTATCAAGTGTTGTTGCTGGACTATCGCGGCTATGGGCTGTCGGAAGGCAAGCCATCGTTGCCGGCGGTCTACCAGGATATCGACGCCGCATTCGGTTGGATCGACAAGGCGCCTGAAACCCAGGGTAAACCGCTGATTATTCTCGGGCAAAGCCTGGGCGGTGCACTGGCGGTGCATTACCTGGCAGCCCACCCGGAGCGTCAAGCCCAACTCAAAGCTCTGGTACTGGACGGCGTGCCAGCCAGTTATCGTGACGTAGGACAATTCGCCTTGAGCACTTCCTGGTTAACCTGGCCGTTGCAGGTGCCGCTGTCATGGCTGGTGCCCGACGCCGACAGTGCGATCAATGCCATGCCCCGCGTGACCGGCGTGCCCAAGCTGCTGTTCCACAGCCTGGATGATCCCATCGTGCCGGTGGCCAATGGCATCCGCCTGTATCAGGCCGCACCGCCGCCCAGGGTGTTGCAACTGACCCGTGGCGGCCATGTGCAGACCTTTGCCGATAAAACCTGGCAGACCGTGATGCTGCGTTACCTGGACGACCCGCAGCACTTCAACGGCTTGCGCCGCCTGGGCGAAATTCCGAATTACCCAATTCCTAAAGTTGATTCATCAGAGAGCCCGCAATGAGCGAAGAACGCAACATGATCCCGCTGATTCTCACCGGCATCGGCACCATCATCGGTACCGTTGGCTGCCTGTGGTACTACGGCTACCTGCACTTTGCCAAGCCGGAAGATGCGTTGCTGCTCAGCGACTTCACCATGCTCAAGACCGTGCCGGGTGAGGATTACAAGGTCTCCCTGACCCCAGCGGCGCAAGTGGCGCAGTGCGTTGACGGCGTGTTGGTGATGTTTGATACCGAACAGAAAGGCTTGAGCGGCGTGCTGGTGAACAATAAGAAGCAGGCCGTGCGTTGCATGGGCCAGGAAACCCCGCAGTTGCAACAGTGAGCCTGGGTTTTTGCGTGGTATGAAAAATACCGTTGAGTTTCCCGGTTAGTCGTTCAGGGACCGCCCGAACTTTTATAGGCTGGAACCATCTTCGCTCGTGCGCCACAGATGATGGACTGATTGGTTTGGCTGATCAGTCCACTTTATTTATCACTCTGGAGTACGAGTTTATGGATGGTATTGGCGCAGCACCTTCAGTTGGCGCGGGCAATTCGGGAGGCATCCAGGGACCTTCGCAAGGTCTTGATCAGCAAATTCAGCAGCTCCGGGAGAAAATTCAAGCTAAAAGCGGTGAGGGTTCCCAAGATTCCGGTTCCGGTGGTTCCGGTGGCTCTCAAGGGGCGGGAGGCGCTCAGGGTTCCAATGGCTCCCAAGGCGCTGGTGGGGATGAGAGTCTTGAAGAGTTGCTCAAAAAACTGGTGAAACTGATGGCAGAAGAAAAAGCGGCCCAAGGGGCACAAGGCGGTGAAAGTGGCGCATCGGGCCAAGGCCAAATCCAGATGGGCGGCGGTGAGAGTCAAGGCTCGATCAACTACTGATCGGCAACCCTACAAAAACCCGCCTTTTAGCGGCGGGTTTTTCATATCAGCGGCCTCACGGTCATCATCGCGGATCTCGTAACGAAATTGTTTGGAACCCAATTGCATCAGGTGCCACAAAAGGCAATGTAATTACGCAAAGTGGGGGCGGGAAGCAGTGATAAGAATTGATGCGATTTGCAATATGCTGGCCATGGCCAGGGCGCATCAGGCGTTGGAACGGGCGGATGCGCAAGAACAGGCGCGTAATCAGTTGGCAGGTTGCTCGTCTGATACCTCCTCTCATAACAAAAAGATAACGCCGCCAGATGAAGATACTGATCGCAAGATCAAGTTTCCCTAGTCAAAAAAACCACCTTTACTGGTGGTTTTTTTTCGTTTCAATCTTATCCATCAGCGATAGACGACCGGCTTGGGCGACCAACAGGTGAGCCCCTACTTATATCAGGATTATACCGTTGGGAACTGATAGACGTAGCCGACCACTCTTATAGTTGCCAGGAGTTTAAACCTGGACGTGTGGGAAATCATTTGGAGTCAAGGAATGAGGTTAGATTCATTTTTCAATACAGCGCTCACGAATACCATGGGGGTCATGTCCAATACATGGAACGCTGTCACGGGGCAGCGTATGGGGTGGAGATACCCTCAAGTGGGTAAAACCTATAACTACAATCACTATCAATCGAGTCGGCGTCCACGGTATGCCGGAACTCAACCTTTGAATCGTGGAACCGTTCGCTACATGGGGCCACCACCGCGTACTCAGGCGACGGCTTCACAGCCGCCTACGATCAACTACGTGACCTATGTATTCAATACTAATTATGTGACGGTCGGTGGCGTAAAATCGGCGCAAGTGGGTGTGCACATCAATAACGGTAATAACAGCATGAATGACGGTAACTTCGGCAATTACGGCAATAACGGTAATAGCGGAAGCCACAGTGGTTATTCCAATCACGGCAGTAACGGCAATCGTCAATTGACCTCCAGGCATAGGCCGGTCGGTAATGGCCATGCTCGGCGCCTTCAAGATTGAAACAAACAATGTGACTGCGTTGCTGTGCATATTTTGATGTGGTTTTTAGAGTGTTCGCAGTGGAACTGCTCGCAGCGATTCTCCACTTAAAGGGACGATGCACTGCGCAGCATGCAGCTTATGTGTCGTCAATGCATACACTATTATTAAATTTTGACAGGGAAGATAAGATGACTCATCTATTTGGTTCGCGACCTGCACAGTATGTTGCTTGGCCTCCACGTTATGCTGAAGAGCAACCCCGCCATTCCACACCGGGTCAGCGGGTGTGGGGAAGTGGCGGCAACAATGGCAATTATGGTAACTATGGCAATAACGGCAATAGCGGGCGGTGCAGTCACTATGAAAACCATGGGCGCAACGGCAATGACATGATGGGCGCGCCGGGGAACTACCGTCACTTTGAAGGCTATAGTAATTACGGCAGTTACGGTAACTATGGTAACTACGGAAATAACGGCAACTCGGGCGATTCCAGCCGTTACATCAATTCTGGCCAGAACGGCAACCGCAGCAGCTTCAGATACTTCAATGACTAAAGCTTGAATGCGCTTTCATGAACGGCAACGAAAAAGCCCCGCCTAAAGGCGGGGCTTTTTTACCAGGCTATTGATCAGTTAGCGACGGAAGACCGTGGCTTGACCGGCTGGTTGTCGTTGGAGATGGTCACTTCAACGCGACGGTTCATGGCGCGGCCGGAAACGCTGCCGTTATCGGCAACCGGGTATTCCTTGCCGTAACCCTGGGTCACGATGCGCGAGATATCCACGCCTTGCTGAGCCAGTGCACGTTGAACGGAAGCGGCGCGACGCTCAGACAGGCTCTGGTTGTACGAGTCGGAACCGGTGCTGTCGGTGTAGCCTTCGACAATCACTTTACGGTCTGGGTTATCGCGCAGGAACTGAGCCAGCTTGGTGATGTTCACCAGGCCGCTGGATTTCAGGTCGGACTTGTTGGTGGCGAACAGCACGTCACCGAACGTTACCAGAGTGCCGCGATCGGTTTGCTTGGCGTTCAAGCTGTTTTGCAGTTGCTTGATTTGCGCATCACGGGCGTCCAGCAGGGCGCGGGCACGTTCGTCACCGGCGTTTTTCAGCTTGGCTTCGGATTCGCGCAGGACGATGGTGTCCTTGGCCACTTCAACGCGCTGGTTGGTCAGGTAGGCCAGTTGGTCGACTTTCTTCTCGTCTTCTTTGTCGCGGTAGGCCTTGTCAGCCTTGTCCAGCCAGTCGCTGGCATCTTTGGTTTCCAGCGCGGCCAGCTTGGTGGCTTGCGGGTTGGTTTGCAGGGACGAGAAATTGGTCCGCGCATTTTCCAGGTTCGCGTTCGGCGGGGTGGAGCAGGCCGCCAAGGCAACGCTCATCGCCAGCAGGGCAGGGATCATCAATTGTTTACGCATAGTCGTGTCGTCCTTTCAATTCGATATCAGGTGCGATGCAGTCAAGAGGCTGCGGCTTACTTCTGCATGATTGCAGCTGGGCGCATGCCTTCTTTACGCAGTTCGTCAACAGCCTTCTGGGAGTCCTTCACAGCCTGTTGAGCCTTGGCAGCCTGGGCTTTACGCTCAGCGACGCGGGCATCCCACTCGGCTTGTTCAGCCAGTTGGCGAGCCTTGTCGTAGTTCTTGTCGTGCATGGCAATCTCAGCTTCTTTGAGCTTGTCCTGGGCCGACTTCATTTCCACCGCCGCGTACTCGGTGCCGCCGGCGCTGACTGCGCTGTTGACGGCCGATTGGGTTACGGCGTACTGCTCGGTTGGAGGGTTGCCGGCGCAGCCAGCCAGAACGAAGCTGGTGCCGATTGCCAGCGCGGCCAATTTGAGCCCGCGCAGATGGTTAAACGAGGATTTGGCAGTGCTGGTGTTCATCGTCTTCAACTCCATTGGATAACTCCTGAAAAACATCAAAATCCATCGGGGCGTATCGATTTCGGGCCCGTCGATAAAGCACATGGCGTCCGTTCAAACGACCGTTCCACACGTGATGGCTACTGGCTGTGACCGGAGGCTTTTTTCAAAAGTTCAGCGGATATGGCGATTTGCCTAAAAAAATATCTGACTGACTGGTCAGTGTTTGAAAAATGGAACTTTCGCGGCGCGCGGCGGTACCTCCGGGCCCGTAAAAGGCCCGGAATACGTGGGTTTAATTGACGTCAATAAATGTTTATCAGTGCTTTTGTTCGTCAGTAGCGGCCGACAAATCGTGCAAGTGGCGACGGGATAACGTGAGAAAACGTGGTGTGGGGCCGACGTCTTCATACAGCGGGTCACCCTCTTCATCGGTGGCAATCACCTGCTGGCCCTGGATGTAAGGAAAGCTGGCTTCCAGCTCTTCCAGGGCGGCGCCGATCAGCTCGCCCAGCAGTTCTTCAACGTGGCGCTTGGGGTACATCTCGGCAATGGCCGCCAGCCGGGCGGCGGCTTCCACATCCAGATGAATCGCGTATTCAGTCTTGGTCAAACGACCCTTGGCGGTTTCTTCCCAATGCTGGGCCAGTTCTCGAATTTTCATGGCTACCTCAATAAAGCCTGCGAGGGCAGGCGGTGATGAGTGACCAGCCGCCTGCGGAATAACGCGGCGACCTACCGTTGAGACTAGCTGTAAGCGCCAATGTTTAAAGTCGTTTGCGTTCGGCCTTGTCAGAAACCGACGTCGGCGGCACTCTGAACCCCCTGCGCGTCCCGGATTTCTGGCTGGAGATTGGCTGATGAGTGATATCGATGCACGCTTGCGTGAGGATGTTCACCTGCTGGGTGAGCTGTTGGGCAACACCATTCGAGAGCAGTACGGCGAGGCTTTCCTCGAAAAGATCGAGCAGATCCGCAAAGGCGCCAAGGCCGACCGTCGCGGAGCCGTTTCAGAGAAAACCGCTGGCGATGAGTTGAGCGCCAGCCTCAACCAGTTGCAGGAGCAGGAGTTGCTGCCCGTGGCCCGGGCCTTTAACCAATTCCTCAACCTGGCCAACATTGCCGAGCAATATCAGTTGATTCATCGGCGCGATGAGTCGCAACCCGCGCCGTTCGAATCCCGGGTCTTGCCAGAGTTGCTGGCCCGTCTGCAAAGCGAGGGGCACAGCAATGAATCCCTGGCCCGGCAATTGGCGCGGCTGGACATCGAACTGGTGCTCACCGCCCACCCCACCGAAGTGGCCCGCCGCACGCTGATCCAAAAATACGACGCCATTGCTGCGCAACTGGCTTTGCAGGATCACCGTGACCTCACCACCGCCGAGCGCGAGCAGATTCGTGAGCGCTTGCAACGCTTGATCGCCGAAGCCTGGCACACCGAAGAAATCCGGCGCGTGCGCCCCACGCCGGTGGATGAAGCCAAATGGGGCTTTGCGGTGATCGAGCATTCGCTGTGGCACGCCATCCCCAATTACCTGCGCAGGGCCGACCAGGCCCTGCACGCCGCCACCGGCCTGCGCCTGCCCCTGGAGGCAGCGCCGATTCGCTTTGCTTCGTGGATGGGCGGCGACCGTGACGGCAACCCGAACGTCACCGCGCCGGTCACTCGCGAAGTGCTGTTGCTGGCGCGCTGGATGGCGGCGGATTTGTATCTGCGCGACATTGATCGGCTGGCTTCCGAGCTGTCGATGCAACAGGCCAGCCCGGCGCTGCACGCCAAAGTCGGCGACAGCGTCGAACCTTATCGGGCCTTGCTCAAGCAACTGCGTGAACGCCTGCGCGCCACGCGCCAGTGGGCCCACACCTCGTTGACCAGCACCACCCCGGCACCGGCCGACGTGTTGCAGAACAACCGCGACCTGCTCGACCCGCTGCAGATGTGCTACCAGTCCCTGCACGAATGCGGCATGGGCGTGATCGCCGATGGCCCGCTGCTCGACTGCCTGCGCCGTGCCGTGACGTTCGGCCTGTTCCTGGTGCGCCTGGATGTGCGCCAGGACTCCAGCCGTCACTCGGCGGCCATGACCGAAATCACCGATTACCTGGGCCTGGGGCGTTATGAGGACTGGGATGAAGAGGCGCGTATCAGCTTCCTGACTCAGGAACTGACCAATCGTCGGCCGTTGCTGCCGGGTTACTTCAAGCCGTCGGCGGACACTGCCGAGGTGCTCAATACCTGCAAGGAAATCGCCGCCGCACCGGCCGCATCACTAGGGTCGTATGTCATCTCCATGGCCGGCGCTGCGTCGGATGTGCTGGCGGTGCAACTACTGTTGAAAGAGTCGGGCGTTCAACGGCCGATGCGCGTAGTGCCGCTGTTCGAGACCCTGGCCGACCTGGATAACGCAGGGCCAGTGATGGAGCGCCTGCTGCAACTGCCGGGTTACCGCGCGCGCTTGCAGGGCCCGCAGGAAGTGATGATTGGCTACTCGGATTCGGCCAAGGACGCCGGCACCACGGCCGCCGCCTGGGCGCAGTACCGCGCCCAGGAACGCCTGGTGGATATCTGCCGCGAGCAACAGGTGGAGCTGTTGTTGTTTCACGGTCGC
Source organism: Pseudomonas sp. AL10 (assembly GCF_029960685.1). NCBI lineage: Bacteria > Pseudomonadati > Pseudomonadota > Gammaproteobacteria > Pseudomonadales > Pseudomonadaceae > Pseudomonas > Pseudomonas sp. AL10. Next base: position 6,427 of record NZ_JASBQZ010000022.1, on the reverse strand, counting down.
GGCGGCACCGTTGGTCGTGGCGGCGGCCCGGCGCACGCGGCCATCCTGTCTCAGCCGCCGGGCTCGGTGGCGGGGCGTTTCCGTACCACTGAACAGGGCGAGATGATTCGCTTCAAATTCGGCCTGCCGGATATCGCCGAGCAGAACCTCAATCTCTACCTGGCTGCGGTACTGGAAGCTACCCTGTTGCCGCCGCCGCCTCCCGAGCCTGCCTGGCGTCACCTGATGGACGAATTGGCGGCAGACGGTGTCAGGGCTTACCGCGCCGTGGTCCGGGAAAATCCGCAGTTCGTCGAGTACTTCCGCCAGTCCACGCCGGAGCAGGAGTTGGGCCGTTTGCCTTTGGGCAGCCGCCCGGCCAAACGTCGTGCAGGCGGGATTGAAAGCTTGCGCGCCATCCCCTGGATCTTTGGCTGGACCCAGACGCGCCTGATGCTGCCCGCCTGGCTCGGTTGGGAAGCGGCACTGAGCAAGGCGCTGGAGCGCGGTGAAGGTCAATTGCTGGGGCAGATGCGCGAGCAGTGGCCGTTCTTTCGCACGCGCATCGACATGCTGGAGATGGTGCTGGCCAAGGCCGATGCCGATATCGCCCGTCTTTATGATGAGCGCCTGGTGCAGCCGGACCTGCTGGCATTGGGTGCGCACTTACGCGACCTATTGTCGCAGGCGTGCAACGTGGTGCTTGGCCTGACCGGCCAGTCGCAGCTGCTGGCCCATAGCCCCGACACCCTGGAGTTCATCCGCCTGCGCAACACCTACCTCGACCCCCTGCACCTGTTGCAGGCCGAGTTGCTGGCACGTTCCCGTCAGCAGGAGGCTGCGCAAGACAGCCCTCTGGAACAGGCGCTGCTGGTGTCCGTGGCCGGTATTGCGGCCGGTTTGCGCAACACCGGTTGAGGTTTTTTGCGTGTACTCAATGGCTTGCGGATAAGCCGCGACGACCGCCCGGAAACGGGCGGTCGTCGTTTGAGGGGGTGGGTTGCGCTCAGGCACACCCTGGCGCTGACGCATGTGCGGCGCGGGTTTCTCCTACTTTTGGCGGCTTGTATGGTGAGGGCCCGCTGTGTATCTTGATCAGCCTTTGGCCGTTTGATCGGCCTAGAACCACATTTTTACGAGATTGGCCCCACGCGGCGAATCCGAGCGTCATCTCTATAAAAAATTGAGGAGCACATCGATGCGCGTCATTCTGCTGGGAGCTCCCGGGGCCGGTAAAGGTACTCAGGCAAAGTTCATCACTGAAAAATTCGGCATTCCACAAATCTCCACCGGCGACATGCTGCGTGCGGCCGTCAAGGCTGGCACCGAGCTGGGCCTGATCGCCAAGAGCGTGATGGACAGCGGCGGCCTGGTCTCCGACGACCTGATCATCAACCTGGTCAAGGAACGCATCAGCCAGGAAGACTGCAAGAACGGTTTCCTGTTCGACGGCTTCCCACGCACCATTCCCCAGGCTGAAGCCCTGGTGAAGGCGGGCGTGGAGTTGGACGCCGTGGTCGAGATCGCAGTTGAAGACGAAGAGATCGTTCAGCGCATTGCTGGCCGTCGCGTTCACGAAGGCTCGGGCCGCGTGTACCACATCGTCTACAACCCGCCGAAAGTCGAAGGCAAGGACGATGTCACCGGCGAAGACCTGGTGCAGCGTAAAGACGACACCGAAGAAACCGTGCGTCATCGCCTGTCGGTCTACCATTCCCAGACCAAACCCCTGGTGGACTTCTACCAGAAGCTGTCCGCAGCCCAGGGCAAGCCGAAGTACAGCCACATCCCAGGTGTGGGCTCGGTAGAGGCCATCACCGCCAAGGTGCTGCAAGCACTGAGCTGATCCTGTGATCGGCGGCACAGACAACGGCCCGCTTGCGGGTCGTTGTTGTTTATACTGGCGCACTTTTTTCCGACTTGGACACCGACACCGATGAGCACCCTGCTGGCCCTGGACACCGCGACTGAAGCTTGCTCCGTTGCCTTGCTGCACGATGGCAAGGTCACGAGCCACTACGAGGTGATCCCGCGCCTGCACGCGCAGAAATTGTTGCCGATGATCAAGCAACTGCTTGAAGACGCCGGTACCACCCTGGCGGCGGTGGATGCCATCGCGTTTGGCCGTGGCCCCGGTGCATTCACTGGCGTGCGCATCGCTATTGGCGTGGTGCAGGGCCTGGCTTTTGCCCTGGAGCGTCCGGTGTTGCCAGTGTCCAACCTTGCGGTACTGGCCCAGCGCGCGTTGCGTGAGCACGGGGCGTCGCAGGTGGCAGCGGCCATTGATGCGCGCATGGATGAAGTCTACTGGGGTTGCTACCGTGAGACCGCAGGCGAAATGCGCCTGGTCGGTGCCGAAGCGGTGCTGGCCCCCGAAGCGGCGCAGTTGCCCGCTGATGCCAGCGGCGATTGGTTCGGTGCCGGCACGGGCTGGGGTTATGGCGAACGCATCAAGATGACGTGTACGCAGCAGGACGCGGCGATGTTGCCCCACGCTGAAGACCTGCTGGCGTTGGCGCGTTTCGCATTCGAGCGCGGCGAAGCGATTGCGGCGGACCAGGCCGCACCGGTGTATCTGCGCGATAAAGTCGCACAAACCAAGGCCGAGCGCGGGATTATTTGACGCCAGAAATGTGGGCATTGCGCGGCAAATTTCTCCAATCGTCAGAATTTGCCTGGGTTTTTAAACCTTTTACAAATTATGTGTTCTAGTTATCACCAGAGCATTTGCGCGCCATGGAAAGTGCCGCTAAATTGCCATCATTGATACCGAGTCTGCATGTATGCGTATAGACGGTTTTTCCTCACAGTCCTATCCCCTCAAGCGTAAGCCGCGCAAGGCGAGCGTGACGGTAGACGAATCCGTCGAGGATTCACCGGACTTCATCGAAGTACACACCGATACGCCTTCCAAAGCGCAAGGCGCCGCGAGTGCACGTATCAGCGGCGTTCCTGCCCGTCAGCAAGACATGGTCTTTCCCCGTTCCATGAGCAAAAGCGTTGCCACCGCCCTGGCCAGCTACCTGACCACCGCCGGCTTTGTCGAATGGGATATGGAAGTGCTGGGTCTCGATATCCATATCTGATGCGTTTGCCTTATTACATCGGCTGCCCGTCTTGGAGTGAAAACGCCTGGCGCGAGTACCTGTATCCGGTTGATGCACGCTCCAACGATTACCTCGGGCTCTATTCCCAGGTCTTCAACGCCGTTGAAGGCAATACCACTTTTTACGCTCGCCCCTCGGCCGCCACTGTGCAGCGCTGGGCCGAAATCATGCCTGACGACTTTCGCTTCACCGCCAAATTCCCCGGCGATATCAGCCATGCTGGCGATTTGCGTGAACAATTGCCGGCGGCAGAAAGCTTTGTCGGCTTGATGAGCCCGTTGGGTGAGCGCGTTTCACCGCTGTGGTTGCAACTCTCAAAGGGCTTTACGCCGCCACGCCTGGCGGAGCTGGCTGGATTTCTCGATGGCATCGATCGACCGCTGGCCGTGGAGGTGCGTCATGAACAGTTCTTCGCCAAGGGTGATGCTGAGCGCATGCTCAACCGCCTGTTGCGCGATCGCGGTGTCGAGCGCATCTGCCTCGATCCACGTGCCCTGTTCAGTTGCACTTCCACCTCGGAAGCAGTGCTGCATGCCCAGTCCAAAAAGCCCCGGGTGCCACCGCGCCCAGCGGCACTGACGCAGTTTCCCCAGGTGCGCTTCATCGGGCATCCGGACCTTGAGGCCAATGACCCGTTCCTGATTCCATGGGTGGAAAAGATCGCCAGTTGGATCGAAGAAGGCCGCACGCCCTATATGTTCCTGCACACGTCGGACAACCGTCTGGCGGCACAGCTGGCGCTACGCTTCCACGCCAAGCTGATGGTGCGCCTGCCAGGTTTACCGCCGCTGCCCACCTTGCATCGAGAACCCGTGGCGGAGCAGCTCGGGCTACTTTGAGGATTTAGCCGTGGGTGTGGTCAAGGCGTTGAGTGTGTTGCTGGTGCTGGTGGGCGCCTTTACGCTGGCTGTCTGGCGCGGTTGGGTGCCGATGCCGTCTGAGTGGAACCCCTGGGCGCCTTTGGATGTGCGAGCGAGCCCCAACCTGTTGACGCGCTACAAGCTCAGTCGTTTACAGGATGATCCGGCGTTGTGTGACCAGGTACTGAACACCTCCGGTTTGCGCGTGAGTCGCCAGGCTGATACATCGGCCGATGCGGCGTGCCCCTTGCGCAATGTCCTGCGTGTGCAGGGCGCTGACGTGGCTTTGAGCAGCAGCTTTCTCGCCAGTTGCCCGCTGGCGGTGGCGTTCGCGTTGTTCGAGCGCCACAGCCTGCAACCGGCGGCCCAGGCCGTGTTTGGCCAAGCGGTGAGCCGCGTCGAGCATTTGGGCAGTTTTGCCTGCCGTAATATCTACAATCGCGCCGACGGGAGGCTCAGCCAGCACGCCTCGGCCAATGCCCTGGATATCGCCGGTTTTCGCCTGGCGGATGGGCGCAGCATCAGCGTGCTCAAGGATTGGCCAGGGCAGGGCGACGGCGCGCGTTTCCTGCGCTTGGTACGCGATGGCGCCTGTGATGATTTCAACGTGGTGTTGAGCCCGGACTACAACGCCGCCCATCGCAACCATTTCCATCTGGACATGGGGCGTTGGTGGGTGTGTCGCTAAGGTTCAGGCGGCCAGGCGCAGGTTGTGGGTCACTAGCGGGCGCGCCCAGTAGTAATCGAAATCCAAGGCCTTTTGCTGCGCCAGCAATTCTTCTTCAGGGTACGGCGTGGCGGCCGGTGGCAGCAGGTCCAGCTCGAATTCGGCAATTGGCAGGTGCAGGGGGCGTGGTTGTGGCGCCGGGCCTGGCTCGGGTAGCGGTTGGCCGGCGTTCAGCACAACGGGGCGCACCCACTCGCTCTCAAACGCTTGTTGGCGTTGCTGGGCGACTATTTCTTCTTCCGGGAACGGCGTCGCGGCCGGTGGCAGCAGTTCGGTTTCGAACTCGGCAATCGGCAGGAACAGTGGCTCAGGTGGCACGATCTCGGCGTCTTTCACATCGCACTCACGCTGGGTGAGGATCTGCGCCAGCAGGTCGGCGCCTTCGCGGGGTTCTACCGCCGGGTCTGCCGGGGCAGGCGCCTTGGCGGCGAGCGCGTCTGGCGTTTCACCCAGCTGCTCGGCCAACGCTCGGGCGAAGAAGTCCTGCCACACATGACTCACCCCAGCCAGCGCTTGGGTATTGCGCAGGCCATAGTGGTTGTGGGTCGGCAGTACACCGATGGAAAGGGGAAGAATGTCTGACATTTTTCTCGGTCGACGCTCAGCTCTGGCAAAATACCTGACTGTGATTTTTATCGGCCGTTGTTTGCCGATCCTTAATATTTTTGAGCGTGGCGATTGATGAACGAACAACCAGCGGCCAGCCGCATCCAGGTCCAAGCCTTGGCTGACAGTTTCCAGGCCCGCGCCGAACACTGGGCTTCGCTGCTGGGGTTGCCTCTGCAGGTGGCCGATGCGGATTTTTCCCTGCAAGTGGGGGAGCACGGCTTGCAGTTGCAACAGCTTGGGCCTGATGCGCCAGGGCCGGTGCGGGTCGACTTTGTCGAAGGCGGCGCGGCGCATCGGCGGTTGTATGGCGGCGGCAGCGGGCAGATGATCGCCAAGGCGGTGGGCATCGCCCAGGGCGTGCGCCCGCGGGTGCTGGACGCTACGGCGGGCTTGGGCAAGGACGCGTTCGTGCTGGCCAGCCTCGGGTGTGAGATGAGCCTGATCGAGCGCCAGCCGTTGATCGGCGCCTTGCTCGAAGATGGCTTGGCCCGCGCTGCCGAGGATTTTGAGGTGGCGCCGATTGTGGCGCGCATGAAGTTGCTCAAGGGCAACTCCATCGACGTGATGCTCAATTGGCAGGGGGAGCCGCCCCAGGTGATCTACCTGGACCCGATGTTTCCGCATCGTGAGAAAACTGCGTTGGTGAAGAAGGAAATGCGCCTGTTTCGGCCGTTGGTGGGTGATGATCCGGATGCACCGGCGTTGCTCGCGGCGGCTCTGGCGCTGGCCAGCCATCGTGTGGTGGTCAAGCGGCCGCGCAAGGCGCCCTGTATTGAGGGGCCGAAGCCGAGCCATGCGTTGGATGGCAAGTCCAGCCGCTACGACATTTATCCCAAGAAGGCGCTCAAGGCTTAAGCGGCAAGCAACAGCGCTCATCTTGCTGATGCGGCGAGCTCCAAATGTGGGAGGGGGCTTGCCCCCGATGGCTGCCTGACAGCCGACAACTATCTCCCTGACACCCCGCAATCCAAATGTGGGAGCTGGCTTGCCTGCGATGACGGCCAGCTAGCCGACACCTATCTACCTGACACCCCCCTATCCAAACTGTGGGAGCGGGCTTGCTCGCGAAGGCGGCCTGGCAGTCAACACCGTTGGATCGTGTACATATCCATTCCTGCGGTAACGGCCACTTAGGGTTCCGCCCT
>NZ_JASBQZ010000021.1:0-83113 GCF_029960685.1 Pseudomonas sp. AL10 | reverse complement strand
TACCAAGGAGTTTTCCGTTTCGACTGCGCCGGAAGTGGGGCGAATTATAGGCTTCCAGAATCTGCCGTCAACCCAATTATTCGGTTTTTCTATCAAAAACCTCAAAAACCCGAAACTTCCACTATATAGATAGCCACGAGTCAGTTTTTGCGCAATATATTGCTCATTCGCCGGTAGTTAAGCATCATAGCGCCACGTATTTATCGATCATGACTTCGGAAGAACTCCCGCAATGACCACCCCTCCTCGCAGCCTGGCATCCGCATTGTTTCCGATCGGCCTGCTATTAATCGCCATGGCGTCCATCCAATCCGGTGCGTCATTGGCCAAAAGCATGTTCCCTATCGTCGGAGCACAGGGCACCACTGCCCTGCGCTTGATTTTTGCCAGTGTGATCATGCTGGTGCTATTACGCCCATGGCGCGCCACGCTGACAGCCAAGTCCTTGCGCACGGTGATCATTTACGGGATGGCGCTGGGCGGCATGAACTTCCTCTTCTATATGTCCCTTCGCACCGTACCGCTAGGGATTGCAGTAGCACTCGAATTCACAGGCCCGCTTGCCGTCGCTATTTATGCCTCGCGCCGAGCTGTCGATTTCCTGTGGATTGCCCTGGCAATCATTGGCCTGCTGCTGTTGATTCCGATGGGTGAGGCCAGTAGCGGTATCGACTGGATCGGCGCGGCTTACGCGCTGGGCGCAGGCGGATGCTGGGCACTCTATATTTTGTTCGGCCAAAAAGCAGGGAACGACAATGGTGTTCAGACCGCCGCACTCGGCGTGATGATTGCCGCCCTGTTCGTCGCACCGATCGGCATCGTGCATGCGGGCGCCGCGCTGCTGACACCTGCCCTGATCCCTATCGCCATCGGCGTCGCGATTCTCTCCACGGCCTTGCCCTATACGTTGGAGATGGTCGCGCTGACTCGGCTGCCCGCCCGCACGTTCGGCACGTTGATGAGTATCGAACCGGCGTTCGGCGCCCTTTCCGGCCTGTTCTTTCTGCATGAGCATTTATCTCTAGCCCAATGGCTGGCCATCACCTGCATTATCCTGGCTTCGGTAGGCGCCACGTTGACGATGCGTAACGAATCCAAACCGCTGGTGCCCGCCGACTGATCGTCTTTGAAGCCAGCGCTGGTATTTGCCGCTCATTTAGGCCATGTTTAGGCCGTAACCGAATGTCATTCATGGAGAATTTCGACACGGACAGCATGAACGCTTCGCTCGAGAGCGAGTAAAGCGGCTCTGTTCTTTTGCAGGGCGGCTATTAAGGATGGGAATGAAACGAATTTTGATACTGTTGCTGGTTGTGGGCATCGCTGGCTGTGCTGCAACCACAAAAACAGAAGTGAAACGGGGTAAGAAAGGGCTGCATATCAACTGTTCGGGCCTGTCCTCCTCCTGGGACCAGTGCTACACCAGTGCTGCCAACTCATGCGGCGCCAAGGGCTACCGGGTGATCGCCAAATCCGGCGATAACTCCGAGGAGCCTGGGGACTACCCCTTCGGTCTCAACCCTGCCGGCTATACCAGCCGTAGCATGATCGTCATCTGCAAATAGTTGCCCGAGCAGTCTGTCCTGACTGCTCATCTTAAATCCCGGCCATTTGCGGCATGAAGGCTAAACTCCTGCTCGACCATCGAGCCAATGGAGTTCCCATGCCGCACAACAAGAAAATCGTATTAGTAGTGGGTGCCGGAGACGCAACCGGCGGCGCCATAGCCAAACGCTTTGCCCGCGAAGGCTACATCGCCTGCGTCACCCGTCGCAGCGCCGACAAACTGCAGCCCCTGGTAGACAGCATTCAGTCAGCCGGCGGTGAAGCCCATGGCTTTGCCTGTGATGCACGTAAAGAAGAAGACGTGATCGCACTGGTCGAGCAAATCGAAACCGAGCTGGGGCCTATTGAAGCGTTCGTCTTCAACATCGGCGCCAATGTGCCTTGCAGCATTCTGGAAGAAACCGCGCGCAAGTACTTCAAGATCTGGGAGATGGCGTGCTTTTCTGGCTTCTTGAACGCACGGGAAGTCGCCAAGCGCATGGTCACGCGTAACCGCGGCACTATCCTGTTCACCGGCGCCACCGCCGGCTTACGTGGAAGCGCCGGGTTTGCCGCCTTCGCCGGCGCCAAACACGGAATACGCGCCCTGGCACAAAGCATGGCGCGGGAGTTGGGCCCGATGAACATCCATGTCGCCCATGTGGTGGTCGACGGCGCCATCGATACCGACTTCATTCGCGAGAATTTCCCGCAAAAGTACGCCCTCAAGGATCAGGACGCCCTCCTCAACCCTGACCATATTGCCGACAACTATTGGTTCCTGCATCGCCAGCCACGGGACGCCTGGACGTTCGAACTGGACCTGCGCCCCTGGAACGAAACCTGGTGACGCCCCCTATAACAATAAGCAGCGAGTACAGACCATGAGTAAAACCCTGGAGTTTTTCTTTGATCTCGGCAGCCCCGCCACTTACCTGGCCTATACCCAGTTGCCGGCGCTGTGTGCCGAAACCGGCGCACAGGTGGTGTATCAACCCATGCTATTGGGCGGTGTATTCAAGGCCACGGGCAATGCCTCGCCGATCACGGTGCCCGCCAAGGGTCGCTACATGCTCGATGACCTGGCGCGTTACGCCAAACGCTACAACGTGCCGCTCAGGTTCAACCCGCACTTTCCCATCAATACCTTGCTGCTGATGCGCGCTGTCACCGGCATTCAAATCCACCAGCCTGAGCGCTTCCTCGACTTCATCGACTGCCTTTTCCGAGCACTCTGGGTGGAAGGCCGTCACTTGGGCGACCCAGAGGTCGTGGCCAATGTGCTCACCGAACAGGGGTTCGATCCCGAGCAGGTACTGGCCCTGTCAAACGATGCAGCCGTCAAGGACGCTCTCAAGGACAAAACCGAACAAGCCATTAAGCGCGGCGTGTTCGGCGCTCCCAGTTTCTTTGTAGGAAACCAGCTGTTCTTCGGCCAGGACCGTCTGGACTTTGTGCGTGAAGCGCTCAGCTAGATATCGATTGCAGCCGGCAATGCCTTGGCTGCAACCGATCAAATCGCCGCAGTGCGCACCTGCAACCACTCAAGCGCTGCACCATTGAGCAGCGGGCTCAAACGCTCACGCACCTGGGCGTGATACGCGTTGAACCATTCACGCTCATCCGCCGTCAGCAACGACGGCTCCAAGCACCGGGTATCAATCGGGCACAGGGTCAGGGTTTCGAACTTGAGGAATTCGCCAAACTCGGTCTTGCCCGCTTCACGGTTCAACACCAGGTTCTCAATGCGCACGCCCCAACGGCCAGGGCGATAAGTACCCGGCTCAATTGACGTAATCATCCCTGGCTGCATCGCCGTTTGTGGCGCCGCAGCGGCTTGATAGGCAATCACCTGCGGGCCCTCATGCACGTTGAGGAAATAACCTACGCCGTGGCCTGTACCGTGACCGTAGTCCACGCCTTCTGCCCAGATCGGTGCCCGGGCAATGGCATCCAGCAACGGTGAAAGAATGCCTTTGGGGAACTGCGCACGGGACAGGGCAATCACGCCCTTGAGTACCCGCGTGCAATCTCGCTTCTGTTCCTCACTCGGTGTACCGATGGGCACCATCCGCGTGATGTCCGTGGTTCCGCCCAGGTACTGGCCGCCCGAGTCGATCAACAGCAAGCCATCACCTTCGATCAGCGCATGCTCTTCTTCGGTGGCGTGGTAATGCGGCATCGCGCCGTTGGCATTGAAGGCGGCAATGGTGTTGAAGCTTAGCGATACATAGCCTGGGCGGCGGGTACGCGCAGCGGTCAGGTGTTCGTCAATCGTCAGTTCGGTAATGCGCTCGCGGCCCAGGGCACTGTCGAGCCAGGCAAAGAATTCGCACAGCGCCGCACCATCCTGCTCCATGGCTTGGCGGATATGTTCCGCATCTGCCAGGCTCTTGCGGGATTTGGCCAGTGTGGTGGGGTTGAGGCTTTCAACCAGCTTGACGCCCGCGTCGAGGTTTTCCAGCAAGCCGGCGGTGACGCGGGCCGGGTCTACTTGCAAGCTTGCGCCCGCCGGTACCGCTCGCAGCGCGTGCGCCACCTCGCTGTAATCACGCAGGGTCACGCCATCCTGCTCAAGCACCGCCCGCAGAGGCGCATCGACCTTGCCCAACGCCACAAACAAAGTCGCCTGCTGCTGATTGATCAAGGCAAAGGACACAAACACCGGATTGAACGACACATCAGCGCCGCGCAGGTTGAATAGCCAGGCGATGTCATCCAGCGTGGCGATGAAATGCCAGTCGGCGCCCTTGTCTTTCAAACTGGTGCGCAAGGCGGCCAGTTTCTCGCCACGACTGACGGTGGCCTGGGGCGGCAGATGCTGATAGATCGGCTGGTTCGGCAGCGCCGGGCGGTCTTGCCAGACATCATTGAGTACATCGATATCGGTACGCAGACGCGCGCCACGCTCGGCCAACTTGCCACCCAGGGTACGTGCCGAGGCCACGGCCATGACCGCACCGTCCACCGCCACCACGCCACCCTCAGGGGTTTGCTCCGCCAACCACTCCAGCGGCCCAGGCTGACCCGGTTGCAGCTTCACCAACTCGATACCGCTGCCCTTGAGTTCCTTGGTCGCCTGTTCCCAGTAACGGCTGTCCGCCCAGACCCCGGCAAACTCCGCCGTGACGATCAGGGTGCCCACCGAACCATGAAAGCCGGACAACCACTGACGCCCTTGCCAGTAACCCGGCAAATATTCGGACAGGTGCGGGTCCGCCGATGGCACCAGCAGGGCATGAATGCCTTCGCGGCGCATCAGTTCACGGGTGTGCGCCAGGCGCTGGGGAACCGTTCCATGGGTCAAAGGCTGCGTACTCATTGTGTCTCCTGCTAACCACTAATAATTGTTATGTGTTGCGAATGATAAATCAGACCGCCCAGAATGCCGGCGCACTCGCCAACGCGGCCTTGATCAACTGCGCGGCCTGGTCGATATCCTGTTCGGTGGTGAACCGGCCCAGGCTCAAGCGAATAGTGCGAGCGGCACTGCGGGCGTCATGCCCCAAGGCCAGGAGCACATGGGACGGCGCATTGCTGGCCGAATTGCACGCTGAAGTCGCGGAAAAGGCAATGCCTGCACTCAATGCGCCTGAATTGAATTCGCCTTCGCTGAAGGTAAGGCTCAATGTGTGCGGAATACGCTGGGTTGGGCTGCCATTAAGACGCAAGCCGGCAACCGACGCCAACTGATCCAGCAAGCGCTGGCGCAGCGCGACAATCGTGGCCTTCTCATCCGCGAAAGACGCCGCCGCAAGGGCAAACGCCGTGCCCATACCGGCAATCTGATGGGTCGCCAGGGTGCCGGAGCGCAAACCGCCTTCGTGGCCACCGCCGTGAATCTGCGCCAATACCTTCTGCTGCGCCCGCGGCCCGACATATAACGCGCCGATGCCCTTGGGCCCATACAACTTATGAGCAGAGAACGACATCAGGTCCACCGGCCACTGGGCCAGGTCGATAGCCACCTTGCCCGCCCCTTGCGCCGCGTCCACATGGAACAACGCGCCCTGCTCACGCACCCGCGCGCCAATGGCCGGGATATCGTTGAGGGTTCCCAGTTCGTTGTTGACCAGCATCAGCGAGACAAGAAAGGTGTCCTCGCGCAAGGCTTCGCTGACCGCCTCGACGCTGATCAAGCCGTCTGCATCCGGTACCAGGTAAGTCACTGCAACACCGGCTTCCTGCAATTGCCGCGCGGTGTCCAGCGTGGCCTTGTGTTCGATCTGGCTGGTGATGATATGCCCACCCGCCACACCACGGCCCTGGGCCACGCCCTTGAGCGCAAGGTTGTTGGATTCTGTGGCACCGGAGGTCCAGACGATCTGCTCGGCCTGCGCGCCCACCAAATCGGCCACCTGGCGACGCGCCTGTTCAACCTTCTGCCTAGCCGCTTGGCCGAATGCATGGGAACTGGACGCAGGGTTGCCGAAATGGGCGTTGAAACCCAGACACTCGACCATCACCTGGATAACTCGCTCATCCACCGGCGTGGTGGCGGCGTAGTCGAAATACAACGGACGTTTATTCATGAGGTTAAAACTCGCAGAGCGTATTCCCAAGAGCAGCGTCTCGGGGGCATCGACCAGAACAGAGGTCGTCAGGTTTAACCGATCGAATGCCATTAAAGAAGGTAACTTTATTTAAATGTGCGTAGGAACGCTCCTGGAATTGAGCTTAACAGGCTGAAGTAGCCCCATGGCAAACAAAAAGCCCGAGGTTCCTTGTGGGAAGCCTCGGGCTTTTTGATGCAAGAAGCGCGCTCAACTGGGGCGGCCATGCAGGACCACGCTGCGCTCGGCGTTCATTTCACCTTGGCGATCAAAACCGAAAGGCTTTTGTGGCTGGCCAAGCAACGCGGCGCGCTGGCGTTGATACTCGTCAAACGACAAGCCGCGACGGCCCAGGGCCTCCAGGGCCAACTGCTTGGTTTCCTCGGCCGTATAGGGACGCAACTCCGGGGAAGGCTGGGTCGCACAACCCGCAAGGACAGAGGTGACAAGTAAAAAGGAAACAGCGAGGAAACGGTTCATGGCGTTGGCCCTGCGAAGGTGGTTTCGAGTCAATGAACACAGGCTACTCCCGGCCCCTCTCGCTGAAAAATCATCGTCCGTGATAGTCGCTATCACGCGTATCGGCGCCTAGGCGGAAACACCTCCATATTCATTTAAGTTCTATAAATATAGAAACACCTTCATTTACGAATTAAGACGCTACCTCTATAAAGACTTTGCGTGCAGCCCGCTGCCCATCAGGCAACAGCCCTTCAACAAAGCCCGAACTCCCATGAGAGGTCACCATGCAGCTGTTCACCCTGCCGCCCTCGCCTGCCCTAGCCACCTCGATCCGCGCCACAGCCCAGGTTTTCGAAGACCCAAAGTCCCAGGCCCTGCTCGACCATATCCAGCAAGTGGCCCCCAGCGAAGCCAGCGTGCTGATCAACGGCGAAACCGGCACCGGCAAAGAACTTGTTGCGCGGCATATCCACCACCTCAGTGCGCGGCGAAACCGGCCCTTCGTGGCGGTGAACTGCGGGGCCTTTTCGCAATCCCTGGTGGAAGCCGAGTTGTTCGGCCATGAGAAAGGCGCCTTTACCGGTGCCCTCGGCGCCAAGGCCGGCTGGTTCGAAGAGGCTCACGGCGGCACCTTGTTTCTAGATGAGATCGGCGATTTGCCGATGGCCATCCAGGTCAAGCTGCTGCGGGTGCTACAGGAGCGCGAAGTGGTGCGCCTGGGTTCGCGCAAGCGCATTGCTATCGATGTGCGAGTCCTGGCGGCCACCAATGTACAACTGGAAAAGGCCATCAATGTTGGGCGTTTCCGTGAAGACCTCTACTACCGCCTCAATGTAGTCAGCCTGGCATTGAGCCCGCTGCGCGAACGTACCGGCGATATCCTGCCACTGACCCGGCACTTCATCCAAACCTACAGCCAGCGCCTGGGTTACGGCCCGATCAGCGTGAGCCACCTGGCCGAGCATAAGCTCAAGCGCTACAGCTGGCCGGGCAATATCCGTGAGCTGGAGAACGTGATTCATCACACCCTGCTGATCTGCCGCAACGCTGTGATCGAACCCGACGACCTGCGCCTGTCGGGCCTGCGCATCGAACGCCAGAACGACAACGACACCGATCCCAGTGCAGAAGCCCTGCTGGCGCGGGCGTTTCAAAAGCTCTTCGAGGAACAGGCCGGCGCCCTGCATGAAAAGGTCGAGGACGCTTTATTGCGCGCTGCTTATCACTTCAGCCACCACAACCAAGTGCACACCGCCAACTTGCTGGGACTGAGCCGCAACGTCGCTCGCGCTCGCCTGATCAAGATCGGCGAACTGGCGGTAAACAAGCGCAGGCCCGGGGAAAATGTGCAAGGCGAACGGATGCTGCACCTATCCATTTAGTCGGCAGTGCAAGGCATCGTCCTGACTGCGCTCAAAACTGCGCAGTACCTGGAATGCGCCAAAGGTCACGGCCGTGGCCCGGTGAGCACGGATCAGCGTCCAGAAATCTTCGCCGCCTTGCTCAAAACATTTAAAGGCGGCCTCACCCTCCTCGCGCGACTGCCATTGCAAATAATTGAGCACCCTGCGCCCGTCATCGCTGACCTGTACGCTGGCACTCAAGAAGCCGCCATGGCGCACGGCCAGACGCTCGCTCTGGGTGGCCAAGGCGGCCACCAGGGCGGATTGCTGACGGGGTTCGATGTGAAATTCGATCAGTTGAGTGAAGCTGCGACTCTTCTCTGATACCGGCATGAAAACTCCCCTCTCTCTGTAGGCAGAATCTTGCGATTCGATGCCACGCAGGGTAAAACCTCTAGTTAAGTCGAGGTCAAGCACTGTTTGGGAGAGGTTCATGCTCACTAAGGAACTCAGCGTCGGTCAGCTCGCTGCCCGCAGCGGCGTGGCGGTGACCGCCCTGCACTTCTACGAGGCCAAAGGGCTGATCAAGAGTAATCGCAATGCCGGTAACCAGCGGCGTTATCCACGTGATGTGCTGCGGCGCGTGGTGCTGATCAAGATCGCCCAGCGCTTGGGCATTCCGCTGGCCAACATTGGCGAGGCATTGCAGGCCTTGCCCGATGGGCGCACACCCAATGCTCAAGACTGGGAGCGCCTGTCGGCGTTGTGGCGTGAAGACCTGGATGAGCGCATCAACAAGCTGATGCTGCTGCGCGACAAGCTCAATGGCTGCATCGGTTGCGGGTGCTTGTCGATGGAGGCGTGCCCGTTGCGCAATCAGGACGATAAGCTCGCTGAGTATGGGCCAGGCGCCCAGTTGCTGGAGCCCACCACACAGCCTTGATAAAAGCACCTCGTCGGTTGCCCGCAGACCACGCATTACGTGACCTATAGTGAAATGCTCGTACCTCGACTCAAGGAGAACGTTATGAGCGTTAAAGCTATTCCCGAGGGTTATCAGGGCATTACCCCCTATCTGGGCATCAACGAGGCCGCAAAGGCAATCGAGTTCTACAAGAAGGCCTTTGGCGCCTCAGTGTTCATGCGCCTGGACATGCCTGACGGCAGGGTCGGCCATGCGGAACTGCGCATTGGCGAAGCGGTGATCATGCTGGGCACGCCCTGCGACGAAACGGCCCTGCGCAATCCCGACGCACATCCCAGTGTCGGCCTGCACCTGTATGTGAATGACGTGGACGAACAATTCAAACAGGCGATTGATGCCGGCGCCAGCGTGGTATCCAAGCCGCAGGATCAGTTCTATGGGGATCGCTCGGCGAGTGTGAAGGATCCGTTCGGGCACCTGTGGTTCCTGGCGACTCACAAGGAAGACCTGAGCGAGGAACAGATCCGCCAGCGTGCCATGCAAATGTTCAAGCAAGGCGGATAGTTGCAGCGCAATCAGCGCCCGGCATCAATCCCCTGTGGGAGCGGGCTTGCCCGCGATGGCGACGGATCAGTCAATTAATCTGCAACTGAACCACCGCCATCGCAGGCAAGCCAGCTCCCACATTTAGACCTCAGCGCGTCAGATAGAAAGGCGTCGGCTGGCAGGCAGCTATGTCTCAAAGGTTACGCCACACACCCTGAAAGCGATCCTGAAACATTTTCTTTCATATCCCCCTTAGGGATTTCTCATTCTCATCCGTCTTAACTTAGATACAGCCTGTCGCGTCAGCAAAAGCTACGACTGGCCTTTTCCGGGCCTCCATCGCCCCCTCCGATCAAGACCCTCATTCATATGTCGAAGAAGTCACGCTCCAAACTCTGGTTTCTCGTCCATAGCTGGCTGGCGTTGCCCATCTGGTTCTTTGTACTGATTGTGTGCGTCACCGGCACCCTGGCCGTGGTGAGCCAGGAAATCGTGTGGCTGGCCAACCCGGATATCCGCGCCAGCAAGCCGTCGGATGATGCTCAGCCGCTGAGCTTTGACCAAGTGATCGCGGCCATCAAGCGCGATGAGCCCAAGGCTATTGTCCAGTCCATCATCCGCCCGGATGAATCGCACTTCGCGCTAAGCGTTGGCCTCAGCTACCCGGATGGGCGCTCCGTGGAGGTGTATGCCAACCCCTATACCGGCGCGATCCAGGGCATCAGCCCCTCGTTCAACTTCCAGCAATTCACCCGCGCCCTGCATGGTTGGTGGCTGGTGCCGTTCACCAATGGGTACAGCTGGGGCTGGTACCTGGTGTCTGCGTTGGGCTTGCCGCTGCTCGCTTCGCTGGTCACCGGGCTGGTTGTGTACAAGCGCTTCTGGAAAGGCTTCTTGCGCCCTACCCTGCGCATCCGCCACGGCGCGAGAATCTTCTGGGGCGACTTTCACCGTCTGAGCGGCATCTGGTCGATCTGGTTTATCGCGGTCATTTCAATCACCGGCACCTGGTTCCTGATCGAGGCTGTCCTGGGCGACAACCAGATATCCATTTCCAGCGAACCCATCGTGCCAGTGATTGCGCGGGAAAAGGTGCCGTTGTCGGCACCGGGCGTACCGGCACCGATGATCCCCATCGACAAGGCGATCGACATCGCCGCCGAGAAAATCCCCGGCCTGGACGCCAGCTTTGTGTTCATGCCAAGCAACGCCTACAGCCACCTGCAGATCGGCGGGCGTGGCTGGTACCCGTTGATGTTCCAGACCGCACAACTGAACCCCTATGACGGTGAAATCGCGCTCTCGAACTTATTGTCCGACCGCACCCCGCTGGAGTTCGTCACCGAGTCGATGCGCCCGCTGCACACCGGGGACTTTGGCGGTTTGTGGATCAAGCTGATCTGGGCGTTCTTCGGCCTGGTGCTGAGCATGATGGTATTGAGCGGCCTGCTGATCTGGACCAAGCGCACTGCCCTGGCCACCCTCAACGCCCTCAAGCGCGAGGCCAAGACGCAACGTCAAACCGCGCCCATCCCGGCCATGCACGCCGAAACCTCGGAGGCCCAGCGATGAGCAAGGTCGCGACCGTACCGCCGTCCCCGCTGCGCGCCTTCTGGCTGAAATGGCGTTTCCATATCAACATCCTGCTGTTGCTGGTGCCGTTGGGGTTCATGCCCAAGTACTTTGCCGACGCCGCGCTGTTTCGCGGGGATACCGGCATCGGCGAACGCGTGGCCGGGCAAGTGCAAGTCGGGCCCTGGAGCCTGACGCTGGCTGAGTTTCGCAACGAAGGCCCGAGCCCGGATCCGGCTGGCCCGATGAAGTTCTTCAACGCAGCCCTGTGTGACACCTGCGCCGAGCAGGTCAAGGCCACTTACCTGCGTATCGGCAAACCCCGCAGCCTGCGCGCCGCCGGAGTGATCTTCTTCGGCACGCCGTATCGCATGGGCGCCGCCCTGCCAATCCCCGAACGCACCCCGGCGGACGCCGAAATATGGGTGACCATGGAAGGCTGGGACGGAAGCATGCACCAGGGTTCCATCCCGCTGAGCCAGGCCTCGCCTGCCACCATTGCCTGGCTGAACAAGCAAGGAGTCAAACCATGATGTTCAAGCGCCTCACCCGCGCCGCGCTGTTGCTGTGCGCCGGCCTGAGCACCACCGCCTTCGCCCATAACCCGATGTGCGAATGCAAGGAAATCCCCGGCGAGCAGATCCAGTGCAAAGGCGGTTTTTCCGACGGCAGTGGCGCCCCCGGCGTAACCCTGGATGTGATCGGCTACGACGAAACCATCCTGGTGCCGGGCAAGCTCGGCGAGGATTCGACCCTGACCTTCAAGAAGCCCACCGCCGAGTTCTACGTGCTGTTCGATGCCGGCCCCGGCCACGTGGTGGAAATCGACCAAGCGGATATCCCGTCGCAATGAGTACCACACAGGTTGTACGCCCCGCCGGGGCGGGCCACGAAACCCTTTATGTGCTGCTGTTGTGTCTGATCATCCTCGCGGTGGCGGGCACGGTCGTGGCGCTGCACGGGGAAACCCAGGAAGTCGCGGCGGTACCAAGCCACCAGCTGGACGCCCGCCGCGACCTGAGCGCGGCCGAGCAAGGCATCTACGCCGACCTGCGGGTGACCCTGGATGAAATCCACCTGTTGCAGCAGGAGCACAGCGCCCTGCCGACGCCTGAGCAACTGGCCGAAGAAGGCTTCGCGCCGTTTGCCCAGGACGCCAGCTCGGTCAGCCGTGGTGGCCATCGCTGGGAGTTGCTGGCACCCGCCGCCTACCTGGGTTTGAGCCAGGCGCCGGCCACCAGCGGTTCGCTGCTGATGCGCGTGCAAGGCAGCGAGCCGGATATCTGGCTCAACCGCAGCGCCAACCTTGCCGCCCCGTCCGACCTCACTGACCAAGCGCTGATCGCGGCCGGCTGGCAGCAGGTGGTCGCGCAATTCGATGCCGGCGTCACCCGCCAGCACCGTCACTGAACGAGAAGACCGATTGCCCATGTCTATGTCATCGCCCCTGTTACGCCTGTTAATGGTTGGCCTGTTCAGCCTGATGCTCGCCCCCCTTGCCAACGCCGAGGCGGCCAAGCGCCTGCGTATCGGCATTACCTTGCACCCCTATTACAGCTATGTAACCAATATCGTGGGCGACAAGGCCGAAGTGGTGCCGCTGATTCCCGCCGGTTTCAACCCCCACGCCTACGAGCCGCGCGCCGAAGACATCAAGCGCATCGGCACCCTGGATGTCATCGTGCTCAACGGCGTCGGCCATGACGACTTCGCCGACCGCATGATCGCCACCAGCGAGCGCCCGGACATCAAGGTGATCGAAGCAAACGCCAACGTGCCGTTGCTCGCCGCCACCGGTAACGCGGCACGCGGTGCGGGCAAGGTGGTCAACCCGCACACCTTCCTGTCGATCAGCGCGTCGATTGCCCAGGTCAATAACATTGCCCGTGAGTTGGGCAAGCTCGACCCGGACAACGCCAAAACCTACACCCAGAACGCCCGCGCCTATGGCAAGCGCCTGCGCCAGATGCGCGCCGACGCCCTGGCCAAGCTGACCAGCGCGCCCAACCCGGACCTGCGCGTCGCCACTGTGCACGCGGCCTATGACTACCTGTTGCGCGAGTTTGGCCTGGAAGTCACCGCCGTGGTCGAGCCGGCCCACGGTATCGAGCCAAGCCCCAGCCAGCTGAAAAAGACCATCGATGAACTGCGCGCCCTGGATGTGAAAGTGATCTTCTCGGAGATGGACTTCCCGTCCACCTACGTCGATACCATCCAGCGTGAATCTGGAGTCAAGCTGTACCCGCTGTCGCATATTTCCTACGGCGAATACAGCGCCGAGAAGTACGAAGTGGAGATGACCGGCAACCTCAACACCGTGGTCCGCGCGATTCAGGAGTCGGGAGCATGACCGCCGCGCAGCAACTGAACGCCGCCAGCGTCGGCCCGACCCTGAACTTCGACCAGGTCTCGCTGACCCTGGGGCGCACCGTGATTCTCGATGGCGTGAGCTTCCAGGTACAGCCGGGCAGCATCCATGCGCTGGTCGGCCCCAATGGCGGCGGCAAAAGCTCGCTGATCAAGACCCTGCTGGGGCAAACGCCGCACCAGGGGCGCTTGAGCCTGGAGTGGCCAACCACACCCGGCACCGTCGGTTACGTGCCCCAGGCGCTGGAATTTGATCGGGGCCTGCCGATGACCGTGGACGATTTCATGGCTGCCATGTGCCAGCGTCGCCCGGCGTTTCTGGGCCTGTCCAGGCATTACGCGGCGGCGATTGGCGATGCCCTCGAGCGCGTCGGCATGCAAGACAAGCGCAAGCGCCGCATGGGCGCGTTGTCCGGCGGTGAGCGCCAGCGCGTACTGCTGGCCCAGGGGCTGATTCCTGCGCCGCAGTTGCTGGTGCTGGACGAGCCGATGTCGGCCCTCGACGAGGCGGGTATCCAGGTGTTCGAACGGCTGCTGAACGACTGGCGCCTGGCCGGGATTACGGTGCTGTGGATCGAGCACGACCTGGAGGCCGTGGGCCGCCTGGCCGACCACGTCACCGGTCTTAACCGCCGCGTGCTGTTCGACGCCACACCGAAAGAGGCGCTGATCCCGGACCGCCTGCTCACTCTGTTCTCCACTCACCCTCGGAGCCCGGCGCCATGAGTTATGAAGCCTTTCGCTTGATGGTCCAGGGCTGGGCCTCTTCCGGTTACCTGCCCGAAGCCCTGGCCTACGGTTTTGTGGTCAACGCCCTGCTCGCCGGCTTGTTGATCGGCCCGGTACTCGGCGGCCTGGGGACGCTGGTGGTAGTCAAGCGCTTTGCGTTTTTCTCCGAAGCGGTCGGCCATGCCGCACTGACCGGCGTGGCCGTGGGCATCCTGCTGGGCGAACCCTATACGGGGCCCTATGGCAGCCTGTTTGGCTACTGCCTGCTGTTCGGCATCCTGCTCAATTACCTGCGTAACCGCACCGGCCTGGCGCCCGACACCTTGATCGGCGTGTTCCTGTCGGTGTCCCTGGCACTGGGGGCAAGCCTGCTGCTGATCCTGGCCGGCAAGATCAACGTGCACATTCTCGAGAACGTGCTGTTTGGCTCGGTGCTGACGGTCAACGGCAACGACCTGCTGGTACTGGCCATTGTCGGCTCGCTGGTGATGGCCCTGGCATTGCCACTGTACAACCGCATCATGCTGGCCAGTTTCAACCCGCAATTGGCGGCAGTGCGCGGGGTGGCGGTGAAAAGCCTGGACTACCTGTTCGTGATCCTGGTGACCCTGATCACCGTGGCTGCGGTCAAGGTCATCGGCGCAATCCTGGTCGGTGCCTTGCTGGTGATTCCTGCCGCGGCGGCGCGCCTGTTGAGCCAGTCACTCAAAGGGTTTTTCTGGATCTCGGTGCTGATCGCTACCGTCAGCACCCTGTGCGGCATCCTGCTGCCGATCATCTTTGACCTGCCCATCCCCTCCGGCGCCGCCATCATTCTGGTTGCCGGGATCGCCTTCGCCTTAGCCGCCATCGCCCGTGGCGTTGTGCCCAGCCTCAAAGGGAATCTTGGATAATGCGCCCTGCCTTTCGCCCACTGGCCTTGGCCATCGCTTGCTTGATGAGTACGTCGGCGCTGGCCGTCGACGGTTTCGACGCCAAGGACTTCAAAGTCAACCAGGGCCTCGGTCACGCAGCCCTGACCAAGACCAAGCCGCCGGTCAAGGTGCTGGCCTCGCTGCCGATTACCTATGGTCTGGCCGAAGCGCTGCTCAAAGGCACCAACGTAGCGCTTGAACGCGCCGCGCCGGCCAATTTACCCGGCTCGCGGCAGGTGTCCTACTTCACCGGCCGCGGTGCTGCGGCATTGAACAAGTTGGCGCTGGACGCCGACGCGGCCATCGGCCTGCGCTCGCTGTGGGCCGATGACCCGCTGTACCCCGTGGCACGGCGCAGCAATATCCGCATCGTCGAAGTCGATGCCGCACGCCCGGTGGACGGTGGCTTGCCGGGTATCGCAGTACAACCGGGGGTCACCGATGGCTTGAACAGCCAACCCTGGCAATCGAGCAACAATATGGGGCGCATGGCCGACGTAATGGCCGCCGACCTGGGCCGCCTGGCCCCGGCAGCCAAACCCAGGATCGACGCTAACCTTGCCGCGTTCAAACAGCGTTTACTCAAGCTCACCGCCGACAGCGAGGCGCGATTGGCCACGGCCGACAACCTGAGTGTGGTCAGCTTGAGCGATCACTTCGCGTACCTGGTCAGCAGCTTGAACCTGGAAGTGCTCAGCACCGAAGCACGCCCCGATGCCGAGTGGACGCCTGAGGCGCTGCAGAAACTCAGCGCCGAGTTGAAGGACAACGACGTGGCGGTGGTGCTGCATCACCGTCAACCGAGTGATGCGGTCAAAGCCGCCGTAAATGCCGGCGGCTCCAGACTATTGGTATTGAATGTGGACGGTGCCGACCCGGTGACGGAGTTGGAAACCAATGTGGACCAAGTGATCAAGGCACTTACGCCCTAGGCGAGCCACCGATCCGTCAGCGATAAACTCGGTTCAATGTGGGAGCTGGCTTGCCTGCGATGCGGGCGCCTCGGTTTATCAGGCATACCGAGTCGATGCCATCGCAGGCAAGCCAGCTCCTACATTGGATCGCGGTGCATCAGCCGCTACACCACATCCACCCCCACATGAATCGCATCATGCCGCCAGAACTCCAGGTCACAGTCGATCAGGCGTTGATGCTGGTCGTAGTTCACCCGGGCGATGCGCAAGCCCGGGCTACCCACCGAGACACGCAGCGCAGCGGCCGCTTCCACCGGCAGTGAGGTGGGCACAATTTCGAAACGCACCCGCCCGTAGTGCAAGTCATATTTGCGCGCATACAGCTCAGTCATCGACTGATTCAAATCGCACGCCAGGATCCCCGGAAAATACTGCGGGTTCAGGTAGTGCTCCACGTACAACACCAGGCGTCCGTCAATCCTGCGGCCCCGGCAAATCTGGATCACGCTCGACAACGCCGGCAATTGCAACCAAGCGCACACCGCCGCAGACGCCGGTTGCAAGCGTGCGGAAATGACCTGCGTGGAAGCCTCACGCCCCTGATCGCTGACCATGGCGTGAAAGTGGCTGCGCTGCATCAGGTTATAGGCCAGCCGTGGCGGCGAGACGAACCATCCCCGACGCTCTTCACGATAGATCTGCCCTTGGGCTTCCAGTTGTAACAAGGCTTCCCGCACGGTAATCCGAGTGGTACCAAACAACTCGCTGAGCTTGCGTTCGGCGGGCAGTTTGCTGGCAGGCGGCAACAGGCCATGGTCGATCTGCTCTTGCAGCGCCAGGCCGATGGAAGTTACCGCCTTGATTGCCTCATCACGCATCAACGTTACCTATCTGGACTAGACCAGCACCGTTCAGGTGCACAAAACGCGCTCTATCTGGGCTTTTGCTGCTGTGTGCCAGCCTAGGCACTCCAGATGACCGACAGATGACAAAGGCTGTCGACTGCCTCTACCACACCCTGCAATACATCGGCCAAGTCCAGGGCCTGCGGGCACTTGGGCATGGTCTACGCTAAGTCGGAACTGAGCGACATCAGCGCTTCAAAAACGACATCGACATGAAACTGTCATCCATGGGGCCTAGATTGGCTCAGGTATTGCTGACCTAGACCAAACCACCGCTAACGTTCAGATAAAACGCCGCGTTGAAAACGCCCAAAGGAGCTTCGGATGAAACAGCTTTTCCTGGCATCACTGTTAGGCTCGACCATTGCCATGTGCACCGCCGCCATGGCTGCTGATACCGATCTAAAAACCTTGGAAGCCGCCGCCAAAGCGGAAGGCGCCGTCAACAGCGTCGGCATGCCCGATGACTGGGCCAACTGGAAAGGCACCTGGGAAGACCTGGCTAAAACCTACGGCCTCAAGCACATCGACACCGACATGAGCTCGGCCCAGGAAATCGCCAAGTTCAAAGCCGAAAAAGACAACGCCAGCGCGGATATTGGTGACGTGGGCGCGGCCTTCGGCCCGATCGCGGTGAAGCAGGAAGTCACCCAGCCGTACAAACCGTCTACCTGGGCCCAGGTGCCGGATTGGGCGAAAGACAAAGACGGTCACTGGGCCCTGGCCTACACCGGCACCATTGCCTTTATCGTCAACAAGAAACTGCTGCACGGCTCCGAAGTGCCTACCACCTGGGCTGACCTGCAAACCGGCAAGTACAAGGTATCGGTGGGTGACGTGAGCACCGCCGCCCAGGCTTCGAACGCAGTACTCGCCGCGGCCATCGCCAACAAAGGCGACGAGAAAAACATCGCGCCGGGCCTGCAATTTTTCACCAAGATCGCCCAGCAGGGTCGCCTCTCACTGTCCAACCCGACCATCGCCACCATGGAAAAAGGCGAAGTCGAAGTGGGTCTCGTCTGGGACTTCAACGGCCTGAGCTACAAGGCCAAGATGGCCAACCCGGATGACTACGTGGTGCTGATCCCCTCGGATGGCTCGGTGAAATCCGGCTACACCACCATCATCAACAAATACGCCAAGCACCCGAACGCCGCCAAGCTGACCCGCGAATACATCTTCAGCGATGCCGGCCAGCTCAACCTGGCACGTGGCAACGCGCGTCCGATCCGCGCTGAAACCGACTTGAAACTGCCGGCGGACGTTGCCAAGAACCTGATCCCGGGCGAGCAGTACACCAAGGCCAACCCGCAGCCGATCAAGGATGCCGATGCCTGGGAAGCGACGTCCAAGAAGCTGCCACAGATGTGGAACGAGCAGGTCATCGTAGAAATGAAGTAATCGGTCTCTCTGATCGAGGTGCGGTCAGTGTGGGAGCTGGCTTGCCTGCGATAGCGGTCTGACACTCAATATTTGTGTCCACTGATACACCGCCATCGCAGGCAAGCCAGCTCCCACATTTGATTCCATTCCAAGTTGATACTGAGCTATACCATCTGTTGCGGAGCCCCAGCCCCCATGAAGCACAATGTCATCCTTGTGGTGCTCGACGGCCTCAACTTCGAGGTCGCCCGGCACGCCATGGGGCACTTGCAGGCCTATGTCGGCGCAGGACGCGCAGCCCTTTACACACTGGAATGTGAACTGCCTGCCCTGTCCCGCCCGCTGTACGAGTGCATCCTCACCGGCGTGCCGCCGATTCAAAGCGGTATCGTGCACAACAACGTCTCGCGCCTGTCCAACCAGCGCAGCATTTTCCACTACGCCACCGACGCAGGCTTGAGCACCGCGGCAGCGGCTTACCATTGGGTCAGCGAGCTGTATAACCGCACGCCCTTTCTCGCCGCCCGCGATCGTCACACCGACGACAAGGCGCTGGCGATCCAGCACGGGCATTTCTACTGGAATGACCACTACCCCGATTCCCACCTGTTCGCCGATGCGGAAAGCCTGCGGCTCAAGCACGCGCCAAACTTTTTGCTGGTGCACCCGATGAACATCGACGATGCCGGCCACAAGCACGGCCTCGACACCGCGCAATACCGCAACAGCGCACGCTCGGCGGACATCATCCTGGCCGACTACCTGCAAGGCTGGCTCGATGCCGGCTACCAGGTACTGGTCACCGCTGACCACGGCATGAACAACGACCGCTCCCACAACGGCCTGTTGCGCGAAGAACGAGAAGTGCCGCTGTTTGTCCTGGGTGACGCCTTCAGCCTGGACACTGACGCTGCGCCGAAACAGACCGACCTGTGCGGCACGGTCTGCGAACTGCTGGGCGTGCCCCACGACAAACCTGTGTGCCGGGAGTTGCTCAAGTGAATGCATTGACCCGCGGCAAATGGCTGGCCCTGCTATGCCTGCTGCCCTTCGCACTGTTCTTTATCGTGTTCGAAATCGCGCCGCTGGTGTGGGTGCTGATCAGCAGCCTGCAAACCGAAGAGGCCGGCTGGAGCCTGGAAAACTTCACCCGCATCTTCACCTCGAAGTTCTACCGGCAGGCGATCCAGTTCAGCCTGGAGATCAGTTTCTACTCCAGCATCTTCGGCATCATCATCGCCACCCTGGGCAGCTACTCACTGCGCCGAGTGGATTCGCCGCTGCGCAACTTTGTCACCGCGTTCGCCAACATGACCAGCAACTTCGCCGGCGTACCCCTGGCCTTCGCGTTTATCATCCTGCTGGGGTTCAACGGCAGCATCACCCTCATGCTCAAGCAGGCCGGGATCATAGAAGACTTCAACCTGTACTCGAAGACCGGCTTGATCATCCTGTATACCTACTTCCAGATTCCCCTCGGCGTGCTGCTGCTCTACCCGGCCTTCGACGCACTGCGCGAAGACTGGCGCGAGTCGGCCGCCCTGCTCGGCGCGAATGGCTGGCAGTTCTGGCGGCATATCGGCCTGCCGGTGCTCACCCCGGCCCTGCTCGGTACCTTTGTGATCCTGTTGGCCAACGCCCTCGGCGCCTACGCCACGGTCTATGCGCTTACTACCGGCAACTTCAACGTGCTGCCGATTCGCATTGCGGGCCTGGTGTCCGGCGATGTGTCGTTGGACCCGAACATGGCCAGTGCCCTGGCCGTGGTGCTGGTGGCGCTGATGACCGTGGTCACGGTGGTGCATCAATTGCTGCTCAAGAGGAGCTACCATGTCTCGCGCTGAAGCCGGCCCGGCCTCCCTCTACCATCGGGTGGTGGTGTACCTGTTGTTCCTGATCCTGGTGCTGCCTTTGGTAGGCACCTTTGTCTACTCGATTTCCAGCAGTTGGTCGGCAACCATCCTTCCCGCCGGCTTCAGCGTGAAGTGGTATGTACAGCTGTGGAGCGACCCGCGTTTTCTGATGGCCTTCGGGCAATCGTTGCTGGTGTGCGTGGGCGCACTGATCCTTTCGGTGGTGTTGATTTTGCCGCTGCTGTTCGTGGTGCATTACCACTTTCCCAAGCTCGACGCGCTGATGAACATCCTCATCCTGCTGCCCTTCGCGGTGCCGCCGGTGGTGTCCTCGGTGGGTCTGCTGCAACTGTACGGGTCCGGGCCGCTGGCGATGGTGGGCACGCCGTGGATTTTGATCGGCTGCTACTTCACCGTCGCGCTGCCGTTCATGTACCGCGCGATCACCAACAACCTGCAAGCCATCAACCTGCGCGACCTGATGGACGCTTCGCAACTGCTCGGCGCCAGCACCTGGCAGGCCGCGATCCTGGTGGTGCTGCCCAACCTGCGCAAGGGCCTGATGGTGGCGCTGCTGCTGTCGTTCTCGTTCCTGTTCGGCGAGTTCGTGTTCGCCAACATCCTCGTCGGCACCCGCTACGAAACCCTGCAGGTGTACCTCAACAACATGCGCAACAGCAGCGGCCATTTCACCAGTGCCGTGGTGATCTCCTATTTCTTCTTTGTGCTGGTGCTCACCTGGGCCGCCACGCTCTTGAACAAGGACAAAAGCCAATGAGCTTCGTCAGCGTCCAACACCTGCAAAAAGGCTACACCGGCACCCCGGTGTTCAGCGATATCAATTGCGAGATCGCCAAAGGCGAGTTCGTCACCCTGCTCGGCCCGTCCGGTTGCGGCAAATCCACCCTGCTGCGCTGTATCGCCGGGCTTACCCCGGTGGACAGTGGCCAAATCCTCCTGGATGGCCAGGACATCGTGCCCCTGAGCCCGCAGAAACGCCAGATCGGCATGGTGTTCCAGAGCTACGCGCTGTTCCCCAACATGACCGTAGAGCAGAACGTTGCCTTCGGCCTGCGCATGCAGAAAGTCAACGCCGACGACAGCCACAAGCGCGTACAAGAAGTGCTGCAACTGGTGGAGCTCAAGGACCTGGCCGGCCGCTACCCGCACCAGATGTCCGGTGGCCAGTGCCAGCGCGTCGCCCTCGCCCGCTCCCTGGTGACCCGCCCGCGCCTGCTGCTGCTCGATGAACCGCTGTCGGCATTGGATGCACGGATTCGCAAGCATTTGCGCGAACAGATCCGCCAGATCCAGCGCGAACTGGGGTTGACCACGATCTTCGTGACCCACGACCAGGAAGAAGCCCTGACCATGTCCGACCGCATCTTCTTGATGAACCAGGGCAAGATCGTGCAGAGCGGCGATGCCGAAACCCTCTATACCGCGCCGGTGGATGCGTTCGCTGCCGGGTTTATCGGCAACTACAACCTGCTCGATGCCGACAAGGCCAGCCAACTGCTGCAACGGCCGATCAGCGGGCGCATCGCGATTCGCCCCGAAGCCATCGAGTTGAGCCGCAGCGGCGAGCTCGATGCGCTGGTGCGTAGCCACAGCCTGCTGGGTAACGTGATTCGCTACCGCATCGAAGCCCGCGGTGTCGAGCTGGTGGTGGACGTACTCAATCGTTCGGCCGACGACCTGCACCCGGATGGCCAGCGCCTGGCACTTTCCATCGACCCCAGCGCACTGTGTGAAGTAGCCTGACAGGCAGCGACCTATTGAGAGAGAGCATGAAGGATGGCATTGGTAATTTTTGATCTGGACGACACCCTGATTCACGGCGACTGCGCCACGCTGTGGAGCGAACAGATGGGCCGCCTCGGCTGGGTAGACCCTGAGTCGTTCATGCGCCGGAACAACGAGCTGATGGACGCCTACAGCCAGGGCCAGCTGCGGATGGAAGATTTCATGGATTTCAGCCTGGAGCCGATGATCGGCCGCACTCCGGAAGAAATCGAGCACCTGGTGGAGCCGTGGGTCGAGGACGTGATCGAGCCGCTGATCTACAGCGACACCACCAAGACCATCGCCCGCCACCGCGCGAACGGCGACCGGATCCTGGTGATTTCCGCGTCGGGCACTCACCTGGTCACGCCGATTGCGGCGCGTATCGGCATTGAGGAAGTGCTGGGGATCAACCTAGAAGTCAGCCACGGCGTGTACAGCGGTAAGACCGTAGGCGTGCTGACCTATCGTGAGGGCAAGATCACGCGCTTGGTGGAATGGCTGGCGCAGGAAGGCGAAACCCTTGAAGGTGCCTATTTCTATTCGGACTCGCGCAATGACTTGCCGCTGCTACTCAAGGTGGATCACCCGCAGGCAGTGAACCCGGACCCCGTATTGCGCGCCCATGCCGAACAGGCCGGCTGGCCGATCCACCATTGGACCTGAATCAATAGAGATCAACCTGTGGGAGCTGGCTTGCCTGCGATAGCGGTGCAACAGTGAAGAATTCTTCATCTGGTGCACCGCTATCGCAGGCAAGCCAGCTCCCACACTGACTGCATTTCAATCTAGGTTTCGGCCAGGCTATTAGCAATATGGACTACACCGAACGTAGGACGGGGTTGTTCTAGCCCCCCACATCACCGTCAACGCCTTGCAATGCTTTCACAGTGCCTCCATAGTGAGTCTGGACTGAGCCCGGTGCTGTAGCGCCGGGCTTTTTGCATTATGCGACCGGACCATATGGAACCGGCTCCCTCAAAGACGGCCTAATATGCGTTATCAATTGCCCCCGCGTCGAATCAGCATGAAGCATCTGTTCCCCAGCACCGCCCTCGCTTTTTTCATTGGTCTCGGCTTCGCGTCGATGTCGACCAATACGTTCGCAGCCAATAGCTGGGACAACCTTCAGCCTGATCGCGATGAGGTGATTGCCAGCCTTAACGTCGTCGAGTTGCTTAAGCGCCATCACTACAGCAAGCCGCCGCTGGACGACGCTCGCTCAGTGATCATCTACGACAGCTACCTCAAGCTGCTGGACCCGTCGCGCAGCTACTTCCTGGCCAGCGATATCGCTGAGTTCGACAAGTGGAAGACGCAATTCGACGACTTCCTCAAGAGCGGCGACCTGCAGCCTGGCTTCACCATCTACAAGCGCTACCTGGACCGCGTCAAAGCGCGTCTGGACTTCGCCCTGGGTGAGCTGAACAAAGGCGTCGACAAGCTCGATTTCACCCAGAAAGAAACCCTTCTGGTGGACCGCAAGGACGCCCCTTGGCTGACCAGCACCGCAGCCCTGGACGACCTGTGGCGCAAACGCGTCAAGGACGAAGTGCTGCGCTTGAAGATCGCCGGCAAAGAGCCCAAGGCCATTCAAGAGCTGTTGACCAAGCGCTACAAAAACCAGCTGGCGCGCCTGGACCAGACCCGTGCCGAGGATATCTTCCAGGCCTACATCAACACCTTTGCGATGTCCTACGACCCGCACACCAATTATCTGTCGCCAGATAACGCGGAAAATTTCGATATCAATATGAGTCTGTCCCTGGAAGGCATCGGTGCCGTCCTGCAAAGCGACAATGACCAGGTGAAGATTGTACGTCTGGTGCCGGCAGGCCCGGCTGACAAAACCAAGCAAGTGGCACCGGCCGACAAGATCATCGGCGTGGCCCAGGCCGACAAAGAGATGGTCGATGTGGTCGGCTGGCGCCTGGACGAAGTGGTCAAGCTGATCCGTGGGCCTAAAGGCAGCGTGGTGCGCCTGGAAGTGATTCCGCACACCAATGCACCGAACGACCAGACCAGCAAGATCGTGTCCATCACCCGTGAAGCGGTGAAGCTCGAAGACCAGGCCGTGCAGAAGAAAGTCCTCAACCTCAAGCAGGATGGCAAGGACTACAAGCTGGGGGTGATTGAAATCCCGGCCTTCTACCTGGACTTCAAGGCGTTCCGTGCCGGTGATCCGGACTACAAGTCCACCACCCGCGACGTGAAGAAAATCCTCACAGAACTGCAGAAAGAGAAAGTCGACGGCGTGGTCATCGACCTGCGCAACAACGGCGGCGGCTCCCTGCAGGAAGCCACCGAGCTGACCAGCCTGTTTATCGACAAGGGCCCGACCGTGTTGGTACGCAACGCTGACGGCCGTGTCGACGTGCTCGAAGACGAGAACCCGGGAGCCTTCTACAAAGGGCCGATGGCGCTGCTGGTCAACCGCCTCTCGGCCTCGGCCTCGGAGATTTTCGCCGGTGCCATGCAGGACTACCACCGTGCACTGATCATCGGCGGCCAGACCTTCGGCAAAGGCACCGTGCAGACCATCCAGCCGCTGAACCATGGCGAGCTTAAGCTGACACTGGCCAAGTTCTACCGGGTCTCCGGGCAGAGCACCCAGCATCAGGGCGTACTGCCGGATATCGATTTCCCGTCGATCATCGACACCAAGGAAATTGGCGAAAGCGCCCTGCCTGAAGCCATGCCGTGGGACACCATCCGCCCTGCGATCAAGCCGGCGTCGGATCCGTTCAAGCCGTTCCTGGCACAGCTGAAGGCTGACCACGACACCCGCTCTGCCAAGGATGCCGAGTTCGTGTTTATCCGCGACAAGCTGGCCCTGGCCAAGAAGCTGATGGAAGAGAAGACCGTCAGCCTCAACGAAGCGGATCGCCGTGCACAGCACTCCAGCATCGAGAATCAGCAACTGGTGCTGGAAAACACCCGCCGCAAGGCCAAAGGTGAAGACCCGCTCAAAGAGCTGAAGAAAGAAGATGAAGACGCGCTGCCGACCGAGGCGGATAAAACCAAGCCGGAAGACGACGCCTACTTGGCCGAGACTGGCCGGATCCTGCTGGATTACCTGAAGATCACCAAGCAGGTGGCCAAGCAGTAAATGATGGCGATTTAATGTGATCGCTCCTCGGAGTGTCATCATATAGACATCATTCTGTCGTGAAATAAAAGGACCGCAGGTTTACGCCTGCGGTCCTTTTTTTTGATCGAGACCGCCATGACCATGACCGAACAGCTGAATGCATTGGGCTCAATCCTGGCTCAAGGCAGTTTGCACAGCCTGTTCCAACCGATCATCTGCCTGTCAGAGCGGCGCATCCTCGGTTACGAAGCCCTCAGTCGCGGCCCGTCCAACAGCCCGCTGCACTCCCCCGTCGCGCTGTTCTCGGTGGCCAGCCATGCCGGGCGCCTGAGCGAGCTGGACATGGCGTGCCGAGAGCGTGCATGCCGACGCTTCAGCGAGCAGAAACTGCCGGGCAAGCTGTTCCTCAATATCTCGCCGGAATCGTTGATGGAGCACGCGCATCAGCCAGGGCGCACCCTGCAACTGTTGCGCGACTTCGGTATTTCTCCCAGCCAGGTGGTGATCGAACTCACCGAGCAGGCGCCCACCGACGATTTCGCGCTGTTGCAAACCGCCTTGCACCACTACCGCGACATGGGTTTTGCCATCGCACTCGATGACCTGGGCGCCGGTTATTCCAGCTTGCGCTTGTGGTCGGAACTGCGCCCGGACTACGTGAAGATCGACCGGCATTTTATCGACGGCATTCACCAGGACGCCCTCAAGCGCGAGTTTGTCGGCTCCATCCTGCAGATCGCCAAGGCGTCCCGCGCCCAAGTGATTGCCGAAGGCATCGAGTTGCCGGAAGAACTGGCGGTATTGACCGAAATGGGCGTCGACCTGGTCCAGGGCTACCTGCTCTGCCGCCCTCAGGAACAGCCCCCGCAGGAAGCGCGCCTGATGCTGCCCAAACCGGATAACGCCATGCTGGCCCTCAATGATGAAGGCAGTGACCTGAGCGCCCTGCTCAATGAGCAGCCCGCCGTGGATCAAGACACCGCCACCGCCCAAGTGCTGGAATCGTTCCGCCGCCAGGCCAACCTCAACTCGCTGGCGGTGTTGGACGGCTGCGGTCGCCCGGTCGGCATTGTGCACCGGCATTCGCTATCGGACGCGCTGCTCAAGCCATTCGCGACCGACTTGTTCGCGCGCAAACCCATCAGCCGCTTGATGAGCGATGATTTTTTGGCGGTGGAACTGAGCCAGTCCTTGCAGCAGGTCAGCCGCTTATTGACCAGCCGCGCACGACAACGCATCGAAGAGGATTTCATCATCACCCTGAACGGTGATTATCTGGGGCTGGGCCGGGTTATCGACGTGCTCAAATTGATCACCGAACTGAAAATCCAGCAGGCCCGCTACGCCAACCCGCTGACCTTGCTGCCTGGCAACGTGCCGATCCAGCAGTGCCTCACTAGGCTGTTGCAGCAACAGCGCGAGTCGGTGATCTGCTATGTGGATATCGACAGTTTCAAGCCGTTCAACGATATCTACGGCTACGGGCGCGGGGATGAAGTGCTGCTGTGCCTGGCGCAGTGCTTGAACGATCGGGTAGACCCCAGCCGCGACTTTGTCGGGCACATTGGCGGCGATGACTTTCTGCTGGTGTTGGGCCCGCAGGATTGGCGCAAGCGGCTCAACCAATTGCTGGACGATTTCCACACCCAATGCCGGCGCTTCTACCGCGCTGAACACCTTGAGGCTGGGTGCTTCGTGGCCCTCAACCGCCAGGGCGCGCGCCAGGAATTTGCATTGCTGTCGCTGTCCATCGGCGTGGTGCATTTGTATCCACAGGCCTGTGCGCAACTCGATGCCAGCCAATTGGCAGAGCTGGCTTCACAAGCCAAGCACCATGCCAAGGATGTTGCGGGCTACAGCATCCACGTGATCGACAGCATGGACACCTGCTCCCAGGCGCTTTAGGCCTCGGCAGATTCCGGGTACTCGTACTCGAACACCCGCACCACTTCGGATGCATGCCAGGACGCAGCGGCCACACCATCGGAAGGCCCGCTGAACCGCCCCAGTCGCTCCACACACTCAAAAAAACCGGTGCGTGGCAGGCGGCTCGCGCCCTGGCTGATCACCAGGGAACTGCGCAGCGGTTGCTCCGCCTTGGCATCCAGCGCCGCCAGGTGCTCCAGGGCCGCAGCCAGGGTCTGCATGGCCGGCGTGGGGAATTGCAGGCGCTCCAGCAGCGCACGATACGTCAGCAAATGGCGCTGGCGACGCGCCTGGTCCAGTTCATTGATTAACCCATCCCAGTGTTGACGGCTGATACGTAGGCTCAAGACTCATCCCTCCAACCTGCAACGCCCAATTCCCAGGCCAGGCTGCGGCGAATGGCGGCATCCGGCTGGCGTTCACCACTTTCTATCAATCCAAGATACGAAGGGCTGATGCCCACGGTACGCGCCAGGGCCTCGATCGCCAGGCCCTTGGCCTCACGCAGGCCGCGCAGGGCTGCGAGCGGGCGCAGGTCCTGCTCGGAGACGGTGGGTGCAGCAGAAGGAGAAGCGCGTGGCGGTTGCAACTGACCGGCGGCTTTTAGCAGCGCCTGGTACTGGTCCCATGGCAACACCGCATACTCGGGTTCGCCATCGCGTGAAATGATCTGGATATCCATGACTGCCCCGTAGGATAAAAACACTTACTAAGTAAGTTATTTCCTTAAGAGTGTAATCCTAACAGCCACGAAGGTCGCCGGGGGATACCAGGCATCATTAGTTTTTTTGCGGGTTTTCCCGGGCCAACAGCTCAGGCGTCGCAGGCAGGCGCTCAACCACCGCAAGTTTTTCCGGACGTTGCGCATCGCGCCAGGTACGAAAGGCGCTCAGCTCGCCGCTCAGGGTCTTCATGACCCACGCCAGCACGGCGATGTCGTCGAGCATGCCGAACATGGGAAGAAAATCCGGAATCGCATCAATCGGGCTAAGAAAATACATCAGCCCCGCCACCACCGAGATCAACGCCTTAGGGCTGATCGCACGGTATTCGCCGCGCCAGTAAGCCAGGCACAGGGCCTGCAGCAACTTGAGATCATCCTTGAGCTGGCCGAGCCGATTGCCCTGGCTTGAGCCTTTGGCAGCGACGGCAAACAGCAAGGTTGGCAAACGCCCACGACCGAGCAAGCGCGCGGCCATAGGCAGGAAACGGGTGAAATTTAACGGTGGTTTCATAGGGCACTCCAGTTCCAGGCGACATAAAAGGTTATCCACACAAATTGTGGATAACCTTGTGAACAGAGCCTGTTTTATCGGCTGAAAGCCACGGACTACAAGGCCTACAGTCAGATCGGGCGTTTTTTGCGCACATAAAAAAAACCCAAGAATTCATTGACTTGGCATGTATGTGCGGCTACCCGTGCTCGAGTCTTATATCAGACTGTGTCTGGTTGCGGACGTTCGTTTGGATTTGCAGAGGCTTAAAGGTAGGGGCTGGCTTGCCTGCGATTGCCATAAGTCTCTACACAACACTACAGGCTGTAGCAGCCAACGCTAACCACGATGCGAAGCGAGCCGCTCTTGATCTGCTTGTGATCTTGATCTTTGGCGCCCCGTTAAACCACGCTGGCCGGAATTCGACAGGGGTTTGGGGGGTAAACCGGCAGGGATGCCGGTTTAGCCGCCCCGCGCCATGGATGGCGCGGGGCGGCGGCCCACGGATTCAAGACTGTGTTCGGGCACACCGAGCCTAGGCGAGGTGCCGAGTGGTGGGGCAAGAGCGTTTTGCTTACTTTTGCATGTACACCATCCAACTGTGTTGACTGCCAAGCCGCTTTCGCGAGCAAGCCCGCTCCCACAGGGAATTTTGCGTCGTTTGACCAACGCCGAAAACAACAACGCCCCGTCGAGACGGGGCGTTGTATGTTCAGGCGCCGATTACTTCTTGGCGGCTGGTGCAGCAGGTGCGTCAGCCGCTTCTGCCTTGGCTGGGTCCTTGATGCCCAGCAGTTCCAGGTCGAATACCAGCACGGAGTTCGCTGGGATCGCCGGGCTCGGGCTCTGGGCGCCGTAGGCCAGGTCGGACGGGATGTACAGCTCAACCTTCTCGCCCACGTGCATCAGTTGCAGGCCTTCGACCCAACCCGGGATCACGCCGCTGACCGGCAGGTCGATCGGGCTACCGCGATCTACGGAGCTGTCAAAGGTGGTGCCGTTGGTGAGCTTGCCGGTGTAGTGAACAGTCACCACGTCGGTTGGCTTAGGCTGGGCGCCGTCGGCCTTCTTCACGATCTTGTACTGCAGGCCGGAAGCGGTGGTGACGACACCGTCTTTCTTGGCGTTGTCTTCGAGGAATTTCTTGCCAGCGGCTGCCGACTCTTCGCTCATTTTGGTCATGCGTTCTTCAGCACGCTTTTGCAGTGCGGCAAACGCTTCAACCAGCTCATCGTCCTTGAGCTTCTGCTCTTTCTTGCCGACGGCATCTTCGATGCCCTGGGCAACAGCTTTGGAGTCCAGGTCGTCCATGCCTTCTTGGGCAAGGCTCTTGCCCATGTTCAGGCCGATGCCGTAGGAAGCTTTTTGCGCCGGGGTTTTCAGCTCTACGCTGGTCTGCGAATCACAACCCGCAAGTACCAGGCTAACCAGGGCCACCGCCGCCGCCAACCGATGCTGTTTCATGCTATTTCCTTGTTCATGCGCCATAAGGGCATTCGAATAAAGTCGCGAGCTTATCAGGCGGCCACGACCAATGGCTACCGGCATGTGAGCAGGAAACTTCTGATAAGTTCACGTGTTTAAAAGCATTTCCATTTATCATGGGGCCCCGCGACGGATCGCGGGACCGCCTGATAGAGGGCCAATTGCTACTTGCCGCACCTGTGGCGCAGTGGCATAACAACGCGACAATTCGACAAGGATAGTTATCTTGCGCATTTTTTCCCGTGTTTTACTCCTGATACTGATCGCACTGGGCCTGATTCTGGCCGTGGTGCTCTACTACACCCTCAACCCAAAGCTGCCGGACTACGTTCCAGTAAAGCAGGTGCACTACCAGGAGCAATGGAGTGCCGCCGACCGCCAGACCTACTACTTCACGCCCCAGGGCACCCAAGTAAAAGGCCTGCACTACGACTGGTTCACCGCCCTGGAGCTGCCGTTCTCCGAGCAACGCTTTGCCGCGCCGGAATACCTGGCGCGCTTCGGCTTCCTGGTCGACCCCAAGCAGACGGCCACCGCGCAAAACCCTGGCAACCTGCCGGTAGGGTTCGCCCGGCACCAGAACGCCGACAGCAAGGCTCAGTACCTGGATATCACCTGTGCGGCCTGCCACACCGGCGAATTGCACTTCAAGGGCCAGGCCCTGCGCATCGACGGCGGCTCGGCGCAACACGTGCTGCCCTCCAGCGTTCCCACGTTGCGCGGCGGCAGTTTCGGCCAGGCCCTGGTCGCCAGCCTGGCCGCTACCTATTACAACCCATGGAAGTTCGAGCGCTTCGCCCACAAGGTGCTGGGGGATCAGTACGATGCTCAGCGCGATCAACTGCGCACGGACTTCAAGCAATCGTTGAACCAGTTCCTCAAAGTCGCCTGGAATGACACCCATCGCGGCCTTTACCCCACCGAAGAAGGCCCGGGCCGTACGGATGCCTTTGGGCGCATCGCCAACGCCAGTTTTGGCGACGCTATTTCCCCAGACAATTATCGCGTCGCCAATGCGCCGGTGGACTACCCGCAGCTGTGGGACATCTGGACCTTCGATTGGGTGCAGTGGAATGGCTCGGCCCAGCAGCCGATGGCGCGCAACATCGGCGAAGCCCTTGGCGTAGGCGCGACCCTGGCGTTCTTCGACGCAGCCGGGCAACCGCTCAAAGGCGATGCCCGCTACCCGTCCAGCGTACGGGTGCGCGACCTGCACCTGATCGAAGAAACCCTGCAACGGCTCAAGCCGCCGACCTGGCCGCAAGACTTGTTCGGGGCCATCGACAAATCCCTCGCCGCCCAGGGCCGCACACTCTTTGCCGAGAACTGCGCCGGCTGCCACCTGCCCACCGTTACCCAAGAAAACGGCCGCCCGGTGCAGCAGTTGAAAATGCTGCCGGTGGACTACATCGGCACCGACCCCGGCACGGCCAACAACATTGCCGACCAACGCTACGACCTCAGTGCCCTGCAATGGGACCCGGCCGAACTGGCCCGGCTCAATGTCGAACTGCACCCCACCCCCACCGCGCCGATGGACCTGAAAAAAATGTCGGTGGCCCAGGGCCTGGCCTATGTCACGGCCTTCGTCGAAGAGCATGCCTACCGTGCGGCCGGCGTCACCCCGGCCGAGCGCCCAGGCCTGGACGGGTTCGGCCTGCCCATCGGCGTGCGCGAGTTGCGTGCCTACAAGGCGCGGCCGCTGGCCGGCGTATGGGCCACCCCGCCGTTCCTTCACAACGGTTCGGTGCCGACGATCTACCAACTGCTCTCGCCCCAGGACGAACGCAGCACCACCTTCTATAAAGGCACCTTCAACTACGACCCGCGTCACCTGGGGTTTGAGACCATCGCCTTCAAGAATGCCTTCCTGTTCGATACCAGAATCACCGGCAACCACAACAGCGGCCACGAATTCCGTGCCGGCGAGCGTGGCAATGGCGTTATCGGCCGTGGCCTGCTGCCGCAGGAACGCTGGGCGCTGCTCGAATACCTCAAAGTGCTGGGCGGCCCTCTGGAGCAACAACTGCCATGATTATCCGATCGCAAAACAAGGACCGCTCCATGCTTGCTCGTCTCTGGCTGCGCCTTGGCGCCTTTGTGGGTAAAACCCTGCTGTGGCTACTGGGCCTGGGCCTGCTGGGGTGGGTGTTGGCCACGGCCTGGTTCGCCTGGCAGCACAGGGGCCCGGTGTCGGTGAAGGAACAGATCCCGCCGGGTGAAGCAGCGATGACCCAAGGCATCATCCAGACCGCCGTGCGCATCGTTGACCAGCATCGCGAAGGCACTCGCTACCTGCGTGATGCCCATGCCAAGGCCCATGGTTGCGTGAAAGCCGAGGTCAGCGTTCTGGCAGATCTCGATCCGGCCTTGCGCCAGGGCGTGTTCGCAGAACCAGGCAAGACCTGGCAGGCGACAATGCGCCTGTCCAACGGCAACGCCTACCCGCAATTCGACAGCATCCGCGATGCCCGCGGCATGGCGATCAAGCTGTTGGATGTGCCGGGCAAACAACTGATGGCCGACCAGCAAGCGCGTACCGAGCAGGATTTCGTGATGTTCAGCCATCCGAACTTCTTTGTCAGCGATGTCGCGGAATACGCGCAAAACGTCGGTGCGCAAGCGGATGGCAAGAAGGTCCTGGCGTTCTTTCCCAAGCTCGACCCGCGCAGCTGGCAAGTGCGTCACTTGTTTATCGCCCTGGCAACCCTGGCGCCCGCACCGGCCAGCCCGACGCAGACGACTTACTTTTCAGTGTCGCCCTACAAGTTTGGCACGGCCAACGCCAAGTTTCGCGTCGCGCCCGACCCGCAAAGCTGCCCGGATTACGTATTACCCAAACAGAACCAGGACCTGCCCAACTTCCTGCGCAGCGCGCTCAACCAGCAACTGTCCACCGATCGTGTAGATGCGTGTTTCGTGCTGCAGATCCAGCGGCAAAACCCGCAGGCGTTCATGCCCATCGAAGACACCAGCATCGAATGGAAGGAAAGCGACGCGCCGTATGAAACCGTGGCCAAGGTCAGGATTCCCGCCCAGGACTTCGACACGCCGGCGCAGAACCTGGCGTGCGATAACCAGTCGTTCAACCCCTGGTTCGGTTTGGAAGCGCACCGCCCCATCGGCGGCATCAACCGGCTGCGCAAAGCGGTGTACGAAGCCGTCAGCGATTACCGCCACAGCCGCAACGCACCGTAAGGCGTGTTAAATCGCAGGCGAAAAAAAACCCGCTCAATGAGCGGGTTTCTTATGGCTACCTGGCGTTCAGTGTTCCAGGTTGCCGAATATGGCGCAGCGGACGGGACTCGAACCCGCGACCCCCGGCGTGACAGGCCGGTATTCTAACCGACTGAACTACCGCTGCGCGTAACACATGAAGCGAATGGTGGGTGATGACGGGATCGAACCGCCGACATTCTGCTTGTAAGGCAGACGCTCTCCCAGCTGAGCTAATCACCCTTCGTTTCGGTGTGGGCGCATCATACACCAAAAAATCGTAATGTCTTGATTTAAATGCAATTTATTTAAAAAAAGTTTAGCGCACGATTTTTTGC
The DNA here is from genome assembly GCF_029960685.1 of Pseudomonas sp. AL10. Classification (NCBI taxonomy): domain Bacteria; kingdom Pseudomonadati; phylum Pseudomonadota; class Gammaproteobacteria; order Pseudomonadales; family Pseudomonadaceae; genus Pseudomonas; species Pseudomonas sp. AL10. The sequence goes on along the minus strand of NZ_JASBQZ010000021.1, from coordinate 50,047 downwards.
CATATTTCGGACAGAAAAAAACCCGCTCGATGAGCGGGCTTTCTTTGGCTACCTGGCGTTCAGCGTTCCAGGTGACCGAATATGGCGCAGCGGACGGGACCATCACTCATCCTCCAACTCTTTGAAATACCTAAGCTCTGTGATTTTAGTGCTTCACTGCTGGACTTGATTATGTACTTTTTAAAGTCAGCTGTGAAGGATCAATGCTGACGGGATTTACGATCCATTTTATCGTGGCCGTACTGTCAGCAACTGGGACGGCGCCTACGGAGATATAAGTCTTAGTTAGACGCGGCCCTATAAGCGGTGCTCTTCATACGTTTAATGCAGATCTAGAGTTCACTGCCCAAGCCCTTCTAGCTGGCGAGTCTAACGAGGATGCCCTGCAGGTCGCTCCTATAGCCTCGAAGCTCCAGCATTTGGCCAGATCCGTTGGCTGCGTGTGTCGCTGGAGACATTTGCCACACTTTGAGCTGCGACTTGGTTGCAGATCTGCTCCATCATTCGTGAATGCGTAGCGGGAAGTCGATCAAATTCATATAGTTTTTGCACGGGAGGACGGCCCAAATTGATCGCCCCCTCACCCGGTATGAACAAGGTCTATAGTGAGATGCGGATCAAAACGACATTGGCAATAACTGCCTTAGGAGCATCCCAAAAAATACTTCGGCGAAAGATCCACCATTTCCGGCTTCTCGTTTCAGGCTCAGCCTCTAATTCGACGGCATTACCGCTACGCGTTTCTTCATGCCTCTATAATTTTATTAGCAGCGCGACGACAGCCTGTGTTGCGCCACGCCCTCCAGGAATTGCGGTGTATGCTCGTGCTGGAACAGCGCCTCGGCGTCAGCCCAGCGCTCCAGCAGAAAGGAGCGAGGTTCGACGGCTCGCCCTGGGCAACGCGATAGGCCAGGCAGTCGGGCTCCTGAAGGTTCGCGTCGCGCAAGGCGACAAGCATGTCTCGCAGTTTTTCGGCGTGACCTTTCGATGCTTGAAGCATAACGATAAGATCGACTGCTGGCATGTCGTCCTCCTTCAAGAAGCACTTTCATGGGAGCGGACCAGGAATTTCGGCGTGCCAACCACCACAGCGGCGCCAGCGCTAGCAGCACCAGCGCCACACCGGCCCAGGGAGTCAGTGCCATTTGCTCTCGCGCCACAAAGTCGCTACCCAATATCTCGCCCAAGGTGATGCCAAGGTTGAAGACGCGTCTCATTTGTTTCCAGAAACGAGTACATTGTCAGAGCACTTATGGCGAAATGGATCAACTCATGCAGTTGCGCAATCTTGACGATCTCGCGGCTTTCCTGAAGGGAGTGGAACACGACGAGTTCTCGTCCGCCGCGCGGGCGCTGGATCTGGCCCTGGTGAGCAGCAGATTTGCGCGGCTGGAGCAAGCACTGAGCCCCCGCCTGTTCGAGCGCAACACGCGGCACCTGCGCATCACTGACGAAGGCCGCGCCGTCGTCGAGCGCGCCCGCCCGGCCTTGGTCGTGCTGGACTAGGCCGCCGACATGGCCCTGCAGGGGCACAGACGTTGACGGGCATGACGGCGCCAGTACCGCTGGGAGTACGTTACCTGGTGCCGGTCATCGCGGCCTTCCGCGGGCGTCATCCCCGGCTAGGCTTCGATTTGCAGTTGAGCGGCCGTGTGGTCGATCTGTACGGCGGCGATATTGTCCTGGCCGTACGCGTCGGCTTCTGGTGGTGGCACCGGGCTATCTGCGAAAATCGGGTGCGCCCTCACATCCCCGCGAGCTGAACCAGCACATACCTGCTGTTTGCCTATCCCGGCCTGCGCCAGAACCGTTGGACGCTCAAGCACAGCACCCGCCGCGGCAGAACCGAGGTGGTGGCAGTTGTAGGCGATCTGCGCAGCGACAACGGCGCTGCGCGCCGGAGCGTTGCCGGGATGGGAATTTCGCTGCGCGAGACCTGGGACGTCTCCGACGAACTGCGTAGCGATGCCCTGATGCGCGTTCCGTCCGAATGGGCCGAATCTACCACCCAATCCAGGCCGTGCGTGTCCAGCACGCCCCTCTGCCGAGCGGGGTAGCCGCTTTCGTGAGTTTCCTGGCCGAGCAATGGCGCGAGGCGTCGTGGAATGCACAGTGGCGGTTGCAACCGACACTGGGCGGCCACATAAGGGAAGTGAAGCTTTTTGCCCACGACCCGAAAGCAACGAAGTTGACGAAGCTCCATCGCTATATCCTCATCTAGCGACTGCGGTGCGTTGTGCGCGGGTCTCTCGCATCTGCCAGAGCATCCAGACGATCCCCAGGCCCACGGCAACCGCACCGACCCAGGCCGTGCTGGTCAGACCCATCGCTTCCAGGCTGGCCCCGCCTAGCAGCGAACCCAACGCGATGCCGCCGTTGAAGCCGGCGATGTTCAGCCCAGCCGCCACCGCTGGCGCCTGCGGCGCGTGGATGTGCGACAGCCCGATCACCCGCGCCTGCAAGGCCGGCACCGCCGCATAGGTCAGCGCACCCAGCAGGCCAGTCAGCAACACCATCAACGGCAACGATGGTGCCGATGCCCATATCGCCAACAGCACGACGGCCAGGCCGACGAGCACAGTCATCACCGCAAAGTCGGCACCCTTGCGGTCGGTCAGCCGCCCGCCCCACACATTGCCAATGGCGGCCATCACGCCGTAGCCCAGCATTAACAGGCTCACCATGCTTTCACTCACGTTCGTCACTTGCAGCAGGATCGGCGAAATATAGGTGTAGAGCGCGAAAGATCCCGCATACGCCAACACGGTGATACCGGCTCCGGCCAGCAGACGATGATTGAACATGGCTTTCAGGCCATCCATCGCATTGGCCTGCGCCGAGGCATCGTTGCTATCTTTCGGCATCAGGGCCAGCAGGCCGACGAACCCAATGGCACCACTTGCGGCCACTGCCATGAAGATGACCTGCCAGCTCAACACGCTGCCTAGGTAGGTGCCGAGCGGTACGCCCAGCGCCAGTGCCAGCGTCAGGCCGCCGAACACCACGGCCACCGCCGCACCGGCGCGATGTCGGCCCGCCAATTGGGTTGCCACGCTGGATGCTACGGCGAGAAACACCCCATGTCCCAGGCCGGAGGCGAAGCGGGCCACCAGCATGGGTGTCAGTGCATCGGACAGACTGACTACAGCGTTGCCCAACGTGAACAGCCCCATCGCCACCAGCAGCAGGCGCTTGCGCGGCCAGCGGGTCGCCAGCGCGGTCAGGCCCGGCGCACCAATCACCGCACCCAGCGCGTAGGCCGTAACCGCCGTGCCGACCTGGCTGACGCTGGCATGCAGATCAGCGGAAATAGTGGACACCAGACCGATGGTGACGAATTCGGTAAAGCCCAGGGCGAACGCGCAAAGCGCGAAGACATAGATGACGAAAGGCATACGTGGATTCATGGTTCAGGCTCGCTTCTCGGCTGTCACCGCTAATAGGGGCAGCATCGCTTCCGCGACGCCCTTGGCCGAGGCCGGGTTCTGCCCCGTCACCAGGCGCTCGCTCGCCACTACCTGCGCCTGGAAATTCGCCGCAGGCACATGCCGGGCGCCACGCTCCTGCAAAGCATCGGCCAGCAGGAAGGGCACCGTGTCGTACAGGCCGACCGCACGCTCCTCCTCGTTGGTGAAGGCCGACACGTCCTTACCCGTTACCAGATAGCCGCCATCGGACAACTTGAGGTTTACCAGCCCGGCCGGCCCGTGGCACACCGCCGCGACCACGCCGCCACGCTCGTAGATGAACGCCGCAATGGCCGCCAGTTCGGCGTTGTCCGGGAAGTCCCACATCGTCGCGTGGCCGCCTGCGTAGAAGATCGCGGCGTAGGCATCGGGATCGACCTGCGTGGGTGCCATGGTGTTCTCGGTGGCGCTTCTTAGCGTCGCATCGTTCCAGAACGCGGCATTGATCGGATCGTCCAAATCGAGTCCATCGACGTGCGTCTTGCCGCCCTTGGGGCTGACGAAATCGACCGCATGACCGGCGTCTGCCAGCACCCGATGCGGATGCGTGACCTCGGACAGATAGAAACCGCTGGGCGCGGTATCGGCGGCGCCGGCCGGCCCCTTGCGGTCGTGGCTGGTCAGGACGAAAAGAATACGTTGGGTCATCAGAAGCTCCTGCAGCGAATCGAGCACACCACCGGACACCTCCAACGGAGGCATGCGTGTTGCAGCGTGGGAAGTTGGGATCCTCATTCTGGTGAATCCGGTATATCGTTTAAATGACCAAAATAGACAAACACTTTCCCCGGAATGACCCAAATGGCCCTGCGCAATCTTGATGACCTAGCGGTGTTCGTGCATGTGGTGGAGCGCCACAGCTTTTCCGCCGCCGCACGCGACCTGCACCTCGCGCCTAAGACGGTCAGCAAGCAGATCGCCCGGCTGGAACAAGCGTTGGGCACCACGCTGTTCGAGCGCAACACCCGTAACGTGCGCATCACCAGCGAAGGCCGCGCCATCGCCGAGCGCGCACGGGTTGCCCTGGCGGTGCTGGAAGAACTGCAGGAACTGGCGACCGGCGGCAGCCAGGAGCTGAGCGGCACTATCCGCCTGACCGCGCCCACGCCGTTCGGGCGCAAGTTCGTGGCCCCGGCTATCCACGATTTCTGCCGCCTGCATCCCAGGGTCGGTTTCGACTTGCGCCTGTCCGATCAGGTGCAGGATCTGTATAGCGGCGACCTCGACCTGGCGATCCGCATGGGCGAGTTGGCCGATTCGCGCTTGGTGGCGCGGCGCGTGGCCGACAACCGGCGCATCCTGGCAGCTTCTCCCGCCTACCTGAAAGCGCATGGCAGTCCCGCGCAGCCGGAAGAACTGGAACGGCACAACTGCCTGGTGTTCGCCTATCCGGGCCTGCTGCAAAGCACCTGGCCGCTGCGCAAGGGCCGCCGTGAGAAGCCTGTCGCGGTCAGCGGTACGCTATGCAGCGACAACGGCGACGTGCTACATGCGTGGTGCGTGGCCGGGCTGGGCATCTCGCTGCGCGAGACCTGGGACATTCACGAGGAACTGCGCGACGGGACGCTACTGCGCGTGTTGCCTGAATGGAAAGCCACACCCTCGAAGATCAGCATCGTGCGGGCGCGGCGCGAACCAGTGCCGCGCCGGCTGACGGCGTTCAGCGATTTTCTGTTCGACCGCTGGCAGGAGGCGCCGTGGGATCAATGACCTCATTCGCCGTAGCCAACGCATCGTAGGCATCTTGAACAGCCGCTAAGTTTCGTAGGATATTTTGTAGGTCTTGCCTAGCCGCTCGACATGTGCAAATCCGAGTTCGCCAAGGTGCATACCAGCGATAAGAATCTTATCCGAGCTAACAACATTCAATAGCTTGGATCGTGTTTCGGCGGAAAGAAGCGGATCTTGGTCGAATGCAATGGATACGTCGGGACGAGCAATCTGAATTTGGGGGAAGTGAACGATATCCCCCCAAACCAGCAGACTACGACCATTGGAATCGAGACGATAACCGGAATGTCCTGCGGTATGCCCCAGAAGGGGAATCGCACTAATGCCAGGGAGAACTTCGCTACCAGTAAACATGCGCGTCTTCTCCCGATACTGATCGAACACCTTCCGGGCAAACAGAAAGTTGCCACGAGCACGCTCACTCGCTCGACTAAGATTGCCATCGTCCTCCCAGAAAGAAACCTCACGCTGGTGGACGACCAACTCCGCATCGGGAAAGGCAGCTTCCCCTGAAGAGTTAAGCAGCCCCCCAACATGGTCGGGATGTGCATGGGTCAGAAGAATGGTGCCAATGTCAGCGGGTTGCACGCCAGCAAGCGCGAGATTCGCCTTTAGCTTGCCGCCCCACTGCTTGAAACCACCAGCCCCCGCATCGATGAGGATCGTGCGGCCCATCCCACGCACCAGGTAACAGTTGATGTGGATCGAGGATGGATCGCTCACGCCTGCGTCCTGCTGCAACTTGGACGCCTCCGTAGGATCGATATTGGAGAGAAGATCTAGACTTGCGCAAAGGTATCCGTCACTGATGGCCGTAATAGTAAACTCGCCGATCTGCTGGCCCGGAAATTTCATGTCGTTCATTGCGGCACTCCTTGCGGATCATCAGTTCCGCGCGTAGATGGTATCGGCTGGATAGCCAAAGCAACGAATGCGCGCCGTTAGCCCCGCATGACGTTTTATTGCCTCGTCCAGTCGCGCCATGAAATCGTCCATGACCGATGGCGTTCTAAACGGTTCGAGGCGGTACTTGATTTCCGCGTAAGCAGGATGCCCGCGCCCGTGGCGGGCAGCGACATAGATGACATGCACGTTGTCCAGCGCCGCCTGAAGGACGTCCGTGCAAAGTCGAGTGCATCGTTCGGTGAGTTCCGCCAGATTTGCGTCGGATGGCATCTCGTCCGCCTGGATGAAGATCGTCAGGTTAGGCATGTCGGTTCTGCACCTGCGTCTGGGGCTCTGCGCCTCTGCCACTCGTCAATTGCACGGTCATCGGGGCATAGAGATGCACATTCTTCGGAAGGGTATCTACACCAAGACTAATGGCGCTATCCAGCTTCGCCAGCCACCTGTTTTCAGGACACTTCTCCAATGCGACGGCCCACATCTGCTCAGGCGTGAGCCCCATCTCGATGAGCGGCTCGGGACCGACTGCGCTCACGATCAGATGCTCGTCTTCACCGATGGCAGGCGCACGCTCAAGGCCGCCGTAAAGATTGCGGTGCCAATCGGTGATGTGCTGCTGCCAGCGTGCGAAGTTGCCCCCGCCCTTTTGGCGATACTCGTCGCCCTCAAGCACAGCCAGACCGTCGATCGAGTGCATGGCCAGGTAGACAGGGCAGCCATCGCTAAACGCCTTGAAGCGCTGCGAAGTACGGAACCCGCTCACGGAAATAAGCGCGGGTAGCTTTTCCAGGCTATAGAAATCATTCCACTCTGCTTCGCTGGCTAGGTCGGCAAAGCTGCACTCGACGGTATAGATCATGGAATCACGCTACCGAACCCTTGTGCGTTCGGTCCTCACTGTTGATGTTTCATCATGGTATGACCTGGAAATCGACGTATAAAACGATTTTTCGGTATGCTTCAGTGACAAAAAATCAAGCTAAACCGATCACCAGCTTTAAGCTAGGAACGCTCATGCGAAGGAAGATCCCCAGCAGCACGGCACTGATGGCATTCGAAGTGGCTGCGCGCCACGGCAGCTTCGCGCGCGCGGCAGAGGAACTGTCTTTGACTGAAGGAGCCATCAGTCGCCAGATTGGCAGGCTGGAAGCCTTCCTCGGGGTCACGCTGTTCGAGCGGGTCGGCAATCGTGTCCGCCTCCTACCCAATGGAGAGCGTTACGCGGTACAGGTTCGCGAATCGCTTGACCGCTTGGATCGGGACAGTCAGTACTTAATGGGGCAGCCGAACGATGGCGCAAGCCTGGACATTGCCACTATCCCGACGTTCGCGATGCGATGGCTCATTCCTCGCTTGGGACGATTCCAGCAGAAGCATCCGAACATTACTGTGCATTTGGCCGAGCGCATGGAGCCCTTCGTCCTGGCCGGGAGCGGATTCGATGCTGCCATCCATTTCGAGCACCCAGCGTGGACGGGAATGAGGACATACCCTTTGTTGCATGAAGTGCTGGTTCCGGTTTGCCATCCTGAACTTCTGACAGGACGCAAACGAACAACCGTACTGGACGAATTACCGCGCCTTCACCAACGACAGAACCCTGAAGCTTGGCAACACTACTCCCTGGAAATGGGTACCCCGCTTACCAACCCTGCAAATGGTGCACGCTATGATCTCCACGGTATGTTGATAGAAGCCGCATTGGCCGGCCTCGGTGTCGCGCTAGTACCGCGTCTATACGTTGAGACCGAACTTGCGTCAGGAAGCCTAGTGGCCCCGTGGCCAGAGGGGAAAACCATTTCCAAAACCTTCTGCCTCATCCTCCCCGAGCCGATCGGATTAAGCCGGCAACCAATACAAGCGTTTGCTCAATGGCTATTAGAAGAAGCGAAGAAAGGAACAACGGTTGACTCATAGGAAATATTCTTCTCCATTCATTTAGATAGACGGGCTACGTTGCAGCTCGATCTTTCATTAAATCCGCGTCGTAAAGATCATCTTGTAGGCCCTTGATCTGCGGCGAACAGCGGCATATAGATCAATCACCCGCAACTCTGCCGGCCTCCCGTACAAGCTACACCCTAGCGTGCAACAGAAGATACGGCGATTATCTCACTGCCTCTGGGTGATAAATCCATTACCGTAAAATGGCCAGCCTCAGATCCGGAGGGCTGCGCGTGTTTTATTCGTGTCCAACTAGATCAAAAATCTGATCTGCCCGTGGGCGCTTGGGCGGTCGAACTAGTTGTTTGCTGGGTCGCTGCGCGGCGACGAGCGGGCAGCTGCAATCAAGCCTGACCCAGTCAGCGCGCATCAATGATGCATGACCCGTATGCTTATCTTCAGGATCTGCCTACGCGGCGCTGGCGTAGCGAGCAAGCGAGATTGACCAACTGCTGCTGATCTGCGCAAGGGGTTTTGGCCGGACGCATACTGCGGTGGCTTAAGTATAGGCGCTGAGAGGGATTGACGTCAGCTATATCAATCTCCTTCGGCAAGCATCAGAAATGACCCCAGCCAGTGTTCACCCATATAGTCCAGATGAATGCTATTACGGCTCGTCTTGAGATGGGCAATTGCAGAATCGAAAAGAAGACGCTGTTGGATGCAGCCCACTGGAAAGCTGCGGGCAACTTTTTTCATGCACCAGGCGCGACTGAAATTAAGGCCGTCCAGATGCGCCAGACGCCCGTCAGAGCGATCACTTACCGAGACTGGGCGAAGAAATGAGTGACCGGCCCAGAGTGACGGCTCGGGTAAGAACCGCTGTAACCACGACACATACTCGTTATGCGGCAAAACTTGTTGCATCAGCATCGCGACCTGCCATAGCGGAGAAAGAAAATCCTCCCCGCCCGGCTCCACCCGCGTGCAAGCCACATCCCTCCCAAAAAAATTCGACGCATACGCTCGTATGGCCACAGCCGTCTCAATGCGCCCGTGCACCTCCGCATACTCAAGGGCGAATAGGAGAGCAAACGCCGTGTTGTTATGTTGACCGGAGCGTATCGGATACAGGAGTTTGGGTAAGTACTGTTGAAACGCGCCCGACAACAAACTGGCGAGCGGATCCAGCCGAGAATGCCAAATCTCTGAGACGGGCAGTCGCGAAACTTTCAACTGCGTAACCAGCTTCAGCAACCAAGCCCAGCCGTAGGGCCGCTCAAATCCCGATTGCGCGCTCCTAGAGAAAAAGCTTGCCTCGATCCTTACGTTTTCGACAGTGAACTGAGCGTTGAAGTGCGTTTCGATTTGAGGCGCTATCTCACTATTCGGTACAAGCTCTAGCGCCCGCAGTAGGAGCCAATGAGCGTGGACCGAGGAATGCCAATCGAAACACCCAAAGAAGATCGGATGCACGGTCCTCGGCTCGGAAAAGTCCGTTGCTGACTCAAAAACTCTAGATTGCGAGTGAGGATATTGGCGAGAAACGTGCTTGAGCAGCGCTGACGCAATGCTCTGAAGTCGGCGTATGTCCATAGAGTAACTCTTCTAGGCTCAAGTTAGCAGGAGCTACGACTCTGCACGCAGCACCTCCGTATTCTCTACATCAGAAATCGTAAACGACGGTCAGCCGTGCGTTCCTACTTTCGCGTAATGGAATGAACGTCGCTGCCGAAGACGAGTAGTAGAGCTCCCGGTCAAAAATGTTTCTGATTCCTAGGGTCACTGAATACTTGTTCGCATGGTAGAAGACCGAAAGATCAGTACTAGCACCGCCCGGTAGCGAGTAGGAATTTGAGACGTTTCCACTACCGCCTATCGTGCTGCTGAACGCATCAACGCCAACGCCCGCACCGAACCCTTTGTAATCTCCGTTCTGAATTTCATAGGAAGTCCAGACATTTGCAGAATTAGAGGGCTGGGTAGAAAATGCTGTCAGCTGGCCACTGGAGACGTCCGGATCTTGGAATTTGACGTGTGTAAGACTCGCCGCGACATTCCACCCCGGTACAAACTCGCCCGTCAAGTTCAAGTCGTAGCCCTTACTGAAGCGAGATTGGCTACCAACGATGTTCGAAGTGAGGGGATCAGTTAGAGGTATATTGTCTTCCTGTAGTTCGAAATAAGCAGAGGTCAGTGTTAGGCTATCATTCAAGAGACTGAATTTCACACCCACTTCTTTCGATTTACTGGTCCGCGGCGCCAGCGGTTGGCCGGTAGTCTGGTCGATACTACTAGAAGCTGTGAACCCATGAAGCAGGTTTGCGTAGACGGTCATCTCCTTGGCTACGTCGAAGCTTATACCGTAGTTGGGTACCCATTTTTCAGCTTCCATGCTCGACGAGCTGAAGAGCTTGCCGGTATCCCGGTACGCTGCACTGTCGCTGATCCATTTAGCTTTTTTCGCCGCAATTAGCACGTGTGTCCTGTCACCGATCTCCAACTGATCCTGAAGTATCAGCCCCCGCTGCTGCAATCGGGATTCTTGAGAGCGATAAGTAGGCCCCCCAATACGTGGAAGCTGATCGAATGACGAGCGATCGTAGATACTGACGTTCGGGTAAGCCGAATCCTCACCTGGAACGCTGCGCTCGTCCTGAGTCGTATTGGTGTGTTGATAATCCATACCGACCAGCAACTTTTGCGTTAACCAGCCAGTTTTTATCTTGCCACGAAAATCGCTCTGCGTGCTCCACGATCGACTGTTAATCACGGCTGAAAACGGGGCGGCGAAGCCAATGGTCCCATCAGTATTGATACCCTGCAGTTGCCAAACACGAATGTCATCAGTGGTGTCTAAGTAATTGGCTTTACTGTTGAACGACCAATTCTCACTCAAATCGTGCTTAAAATCGTAATACCCGGTCTTACTCTCGTTACGAAATCCGTCATCTTTTCGGAACAGACGCTCGCTTGCAGACTTCTGTACGACACCGTTGATGGCAACGGTTGTGCGAGGCGCTGCCGTACGCGAGTTACTATACTCGGCACCTACCGTTAGACGGGTCGAATCGCTTTTCCAAGTTAACGCGGGAGCAACGTATACTTCGCGCTCACCGGAATAATCAGGATCGGAACTGTCAGACTTCATGTTCGAAAGATTTAGTCGGTAGCTGAACGATTTGTCATCCGTGAGCGCCCCACCGAGATCCAGACCTTGCTTGAATTCACCATTCTTCGCGACTTCTACCGTGACGGTGCGTAAGTCCTCGGTAACTGGCGCTTTTCGTACTATGTTGATAGTGCCTCCCGGGGTCGAGCTGCCCGACATGATCGAGTCAGGGCCTTTAATCACTTCGACGCGCTCGATACCTTGAATAGGGGTGCTGTTGATTCCGGGATTCGCAACGCCGTTAGTCGAAGTGTTTTGAACGCTGAACCCACGGATGGTGAACGTCGATCCCCCGCGCGCGTTCAAGGTCTGCTGGACGCCAGCCGATCCTTCCAGTGCTTGGGCCAGATCCGTTGCCTGACGATCCTTGATAAGCTTTCCACTGATAACCTCAACCGATTGTGCAGTTTCCTTCAGTGGTGTGTCCGACCTCGAGACCGTGCTGGAGTTAGACGGATTGTAATAGAGCTGATCGTCACTGAGTGCGGCTCCAGTTACTGCGATCTCTGGTAATTGAGCAGCGCTTGCAACGCCGCCGGTGACCGCGACGCTGACTGGCTCTCTTGCGCGGGACACCGTCAAGGTCCCATTGGACGTCACGTTCAAAATTAGATCTGTGCCCTGCAGGCAGCTTGCAATTGCTTGCTCCACCGTCATGTCTCCATTGACTGCACGGCCTCGGTACCCCGCAACTGCCGCTGGGTCAAAGGAGATGACACGTCCACTTTGCCGAGCGATATTTAGCAGCATGTTATTCAGGGGATCAGCCGGAACGACGTAGCTCTGCCGGTCAGCGACAGAGTTCGGTGCAGCTTGCGCTGACGAGTAGCACGAGAGGCTACCGAGCATAATCGCAACAGTCAGACGCAGCGGTTTCAACGCGTAATATTTTGTAGGTTGTTTCATCAGACGTCCTCGCCGGCAATCATGTATGAGTGGTGTTACCCCTTATGTGCGAACGAGATTGAAAAAGTGACAGTGCCTATAAATAATAAATGTCAATTCACCATTCCAGCGCTTCTGACGTTCAGACTATGCGTGCTTGGTATCAGCGGCAGCCACGTCGATATGAATACGCTTAAACCACGTTACCGATATCCCAGAGACCACTCGCGCTGCTGAATGTAGTCCCCTGCTCCTATCCGACTCTCGATGATGTTCTCTTCGCGGTAGGCCGCTTCGCCTCAAGTCGCGACAGAGACAGGCTCTATCTGCGAGCCTGACGCGCATGCCGCGAAAGCATGACGATGTGTACCCATCAACAACATCAAGCCTACGTCCCAACGATCTAGGCTCCTTGATAAAACAGACGAACTGCTCCGCTTACTCACGGGAGACGTTTCAACCGTCCGCGGCCCCTAGCTCAGACCGCTTAGCTGAAGGATGTAGATCAACGGGTGTGCGGTGCCGTCGGAATCGAACATTCGATATTCCTGAAATATAGGTGCACCCTTCGAACCCAGACAAGGGGCAGCGCCGCGACCTGGACCTGCACGCGTCGCTTCGGCCCGGATCAGAAATGTGCATGACTCATACTTTGGCACCTGAGCCTTCCCCCGAACTTGGTCTTGCGCTGTCATCTTAAAAATATTCGCACTTCTCACTGTCACTTTTTCTCTCTGGTTGCACAAACCTAGTAGAACAAGTGAGAGCGCACTGACGTGACTACCCGAAAATTCAGTATTGCTACCAAAGCCCAATTCATGGGCATCGCAGGATTGTCTCTAGTCAGCGTAGGCCGCCTGGCGCTGGGTTGTGATCTGGACGAAGTGCATTCATACGCTATCGACGCAAATCGCCTCAGCGAGACCCTTCTATTTATCAGTAGAACCAGCGGATGTCTGGTGGCATTCAAACCTACCAGTACCCATGACTTTTTTAGCCAAGCAATCAATGGCGAAATGAGTGTGCAGCACGCGATGGATTTAGCGCTAATCCGCAGCGATCTTGAAGCCGTGCAGCTTGCCAACGGCTCCCTGACAATCCGCAAGCGTAGCGGGCCCCGTCAGGCTCAGCCTTGAAATGAGGAATCTGCCCGCCATGACCAATCTCAAGATTTACTTAGAAAACGCCGAATACCGGCCCTGCTGGGTCCCCGAAGCACTTTGCGAGACGGACAACCGTCGCTCCTGGCTTTTTTTGCTTCCGTTCACCGCAGTGGTCATTGCTCATGTAGTCGTTTTCGCGATTGTCCTTTATCAGCGCGCCGATAAAGAAATCACACTCGCTAGCACTGCGCCGCCTTCCAGTGTGCGAATCAACATGGTTACGGCACCGCAGGTTCCCCCAACGCAGATTGTGCCACCTCAACCGCTGCCCCCTGTTATAACCGTCGAGAAAGCAGAGCGAACGGTGGCGCAAGAAATACCAAAGGCCGAGCCACCGAAGCCAACTCCCAAGCCAGTCCCCAAACCCAAGCCTAAGCCCATCGTTAAATCTGTAGAGCCAAAACCAACTGAAAACGTAAAACCGGCTGACCCTATAGCGGTGCCTTCGAAACCCACTACGCAAGCACCGAGCGAAAATCAGGAAAAACTGATGGATCTGCCTTCGGCTGGGGCCAAAGACGTCCAAACAGTGGGTTGTCGCGTTCCCGCTCCCGATTATCCACGCCAAGCCCGCCGCCTGAAAATTGAAGGCAATGTTCTCGTGACCGTGCTGATCAACGCCCAGGGTCTGGTGCAATCAGCATCTGTTGCTCGCAGCAGTGGAAACGAAGAACTTGACGAAGCCGCACGTCGCACAGTCATGAGCGCGGCATGCTCCCCCTATATCGAAAACGGACGGGCCATTGCCGTGCGTGCAGCCCAACCCGTCTCCTTTCGTTTGACCCGATAGAACAGCCTACGAGGTATCAGATATGCAGGAATTAGGATTAGCTTACGCTTGGGATCAGGCCGATTACGTCTCCAAGACAATTGCGTTTGTATTGATTGCCATGTCTATTTTGTCCTGGAGCGTCATGCTGCTCAAGACAGGGCAACTGCTCAAACTGAGCCGTCATAGAAAGCACGCATTGCGGTTCTGGAATGCTAGTAATTTCATAGAGGGCGTCGAAGGCTTATCGGTCCCTAAGCACAGCCCATTTCGTGAGCTAGCACTGGCCGGGCATGCTGCCAACGCACATCAATACGACCGAAGCTCACAGCTGCACCAGCGATTCGATCTCAGCGACTGGCTAGCTCGTTGCCTCAAAGAAGTGCTGGATGATCACATCGCCAAACTTCAAGCGGGTTTGGCCATTCTCGCTTCGATCGGAAGCACTGCTCCATTCGTTGGTCTGTTCGGCACTGTCTGGGGTATTTACCACGCCCTTAAGGTAATTGGCACCACCGGCGATGCGTCACTTGCTCAAGTGGCCGGGCCCGTCGGTGAATCCTTGATTATGACAGCGTTCGGTTTATTCGTCGCCATCCCAGCCGTGCTTGGGTACAACACCCTCGCTCGGCAGAACAAAGGTGCAGTGCATCAGCTAAGCCGATTTGCGCACGACCTGCACGCGTTCTTCCTGACCGGGGCGCGGGTCAATCTGGATAACGCGAGCGGACAGTCCAGCACGTCCTCGAATGTGGCTCCGATGATGACCAAACAAGGGAGCCGAAGCTGATGAGCATGTCTCAAGGTTCGCAATTCGACAGCGATGACGCTTTGCTCAACGATATTAATATGACACCGTTGATCGACGTTATGCTGGTATTGCTGATCATTTTCATCATTACCCTCCCGGTGATCAATAAGGCAGTGAAAGTAGATCTGCCCAAGGGCGATGCGCACGCCATTGCCTCTGATGAAAAAAGCATCGACATCTCTATTACGCCTGACGGGACCATTCTTTGGGACAAGGAACCAGTTGATGACATCCAACTGGCTCAACGCGTTGCCGTCACGGCAGTACAGACTAGCGTGCCCGTGCTGCGCGTCTATGCCGACAAACAGGTCCGTTATGAGCGCGTCGTCTATTTGTTGGCGGCGGCTCAGAAGGGTGGGTTATCGAAGATTGATTTCGTGACTGATGCCACGCCCAGCCACTGACAACCCCCCTGTTCAATACGAGTAGCTGCCATGAGTTTTGAAACGTCTGCCACTACTGGACAGGCTAGTCCCTTGCCGAAAAAAACCAGGGATGCTAACGCGGTATTGCGACCTAGCATCGCTCAAGTTCTGCTGCCTTATTGGGTATCCGAGGAGCGTTGGATGGCGCTGGGAATGCTCGGGGCCATACTTGTGATCGGGTTCTCAAGCACTTTTGGTTTTGTCGCGTTGAACGGCATTCAGGGTAAACTAACGGACGCACTTGTTGCGCTTGATTTGGAAACGCTTAAGCCGCTTTTTGTAGCAAGCCTGCTGCTGGGAGGGCTAACTGCGCTATTACCTATTGCTAGCGCGTACGCCTCCGGCCATTTGGAACTGAGGTGGCGCACATGGATGACTCACAGCTATCTAGAGAAGTGGACCAGTCACTTTATTTTTTATGCGCTGGAACGGGATCAGCTGATATCGAACGCTGACCAACGCATTGCGGAGGACATCCGGCTTACGGCCGATCAAAGTATTAACTTACTCATTTCCCTAGTGAGCGTAATCGTCAATACGGTTACGTATACCGTGCTTCTATGGACTGTTTCCGGCACGCTAGATTTCACCTTGGCTGACCATTCGTTCAGTGTAACTGGATACATGGTTTACGCGGCTTATGCATACTGCTTCTTTCATCTCTGGCTATCACATTGGCTGGGCAAATCTTTGATTGGGCTGAACATGCACAAACAGACCGTTGAAGCGGATTTCCGCCATCAAGGCATGCAGGTACGTGAATACGCGGAGCAGATTGCGTTCTATCGGGGCGGTCCACAAGAACGCGAGCTAATGTACACACTCTTTGAACGCGTGAAAACCAACACTAAACGTATTTTGCTTCAGACCTTTATCGTTATGTTTGGCCAAAGCTTCTACAGCAACCTCTTTCACTTGTTGCCAACCTTGTTGGCGCTACCTCTGCTTTTAACGGGCAAGATCACCTACGGCGACATGGTTCGAATAACCGGCGCTTACATGATGCTTTCCAACACGATCGCTTTTTTCCCGCAAGCGTATATCACATTTACCAACTGGCTGGCACTTACCAATCGACTACGCGATTTGACCTGTGCGATCAGTAAGGTCGAGCATCATGCCAGCGAGATCGCATATGTGCGAGGCACTGACTCGATCCTGCAGTGTCAAAATCTGACTTTGAATTTGCCGAATGCAAAACGGCTGAATAATGTCACCGACTGGAGCGTTGAAAAAGGTCAGCGATGGTTGATTACTGGCCCTTCTGGAAGCGGCAAAAGCACTCTTCTGAGAGCTTGCGCAGGCCTGTGGCCCTATGGTTCGGGCAAGGTGTTGCTTCCAAGTGCAAGCACATCATTGTTCCTTCCGCAGAAAAGTTATATTCCGCAAGGGCTTTTGAAAGACGCCCTCTGCTATCCGCAATCCAGCAACGCATTCCCGGACGACCAGTGCCGCCAAGCACTCCGAGATTGCTGTCTGCCTGACCTGGTGGACTCGCTCTCCGTCAATGAGCACTGGCAACAAACGTTATCCGGTGGCGAACAACAGCGTCTTGCCATGGCTCGCGTCCTCCTCCAGCGTCCAGAATTCGTCTTTCTTGATGAGGCCACCAGCGCGCTGGACCCTGAGACGGAACAGAAGATATACGACGCGCTGACCCAGCAACTGTCCGACAGCGCAGTGATTAGTGTGGCCCACCGTGAATCCCTTGTGCGCTTCCATCCGTACACCCTGTATCTGAAGAATTGAGGCAACATAATGTCTAATATCTTGAACGTGACAGAAGAATCTCTGGCCGCCGATGTCTATGGCGCAAGTACAACCGTTCTGCTTGACCTTTGGGCCCCGTGGTGTGCCCCTTGCCGTGGACTGGCCCCCAGCCTGGAGCGCTTGGCCAGCCTGACAAGCGAAAATCTAATCATCGCCAAACTCGACGTTGAACAATACCCTGACGCCATGGCGCGCTTCAACGTCAGGGGTATTCCCGCCTTACTATTGTTCAAGGATGGAAAAGAAGTCGGACGTGAATTGGGGTCCAAGACGCTGACACAGCTCAAGGATTGGGTAATGAAATTTGACGTAAATGTCAGTGAGCCCGCCCCGAAAGCGTTAGACGCAGCAAAATACGGTGCATTTTATGGAGACGGCGAACTCAAGCAGTTTCTATGCGAGCGACTCCTGCGGCACGCTGAAAATGGTCAAGTCTGCTCGGCACGCGAACCTTTTTGGCTAGATGGCGTAGGCACGCCTTGCGCCGCTTGGGTGCACTCAGCGGATACCACTGTATTTGAACGGCTGACCGGGCTTCAAGGCTCGTTTTTGCGGGCGTTCGATTTCGCCCGAGCCTCCACGGCTAGTGCGTTGAACCCGCTATTAGCCGCACTCAAGCCGGGCACGGACCTTAATTTGATACCGCTACAGCTCATTCGCCAATTTATGAGCGCCACAGCCTTTGACTGGCCACTGTTGCTGTCGGCAGTACCCAAAATTGAGGCATTGCGGAATGACTGGATCAGGCAGGCAGATATCTACCTTGATGGGGATCCTGCACGTGACTTGTTTCTGGAACTATCTGAACGGGTGAAGAACATCGAGGTCCCCAGCGACCGTGCAGCAGCACTGACCCGCGCCTTAATCGAGTCGCTATCCCCTCCTCCGGCCGCTGCAGAGTCAGACGAGTGGATCCATATTTTCAACCTTGCTATGTCGCTCTGTTTCCCCGTGGCACAGCACCTCAGCGGCTGGACACTTGAGGACCGCCAGACCGAAGAGCGTCGGCATGTCTGGTTCACGCAGCGACTAGGGCTCACTGCCGATGGCAGGTTTACTGATGAGGAGCTGGCCGAATATCAGCGTCAATGGAATCAGGAAAATGATGAATATCAACGTAAAGAAAAAGCTTTCTTCGAGAATGATATCCAAGGTCTCCGCCCCGTCACGTCCGTACTGCAACAACAATTCATTCATATTATGAACCGCGCTCCGGCCTTTACATAAGCCGGCGCTGAGGAAAGCACTTAAAAATGGCAATCGAAATCTCAAGCAACGCTGAGGAATACTCAGCGCTTGCAGATAAAATCCTCAAGCTCGCCGCCGTCGAGGGCGCAAGCCAGGCTCAAGTCAGTCTTTCACACAGCACCGGTCTATCCCTGCGTATGCGCCAGGGTCGCGTAACTTCTCGCATGCGGGAAACCCACAGTGGCTTTACGTTGACCGTTTTCAATGGCCAGAAAAAGGGCTCGGTCAACTCAACCGACCTGAGGGGCCGCACCCTTGAAGATTCGGTGAAAGCAGCCTGCGCTATTGCCCGGTTTACCGGAGAGGACGCTGCCGCCGGGCTGGCCAGCCCAGAACAACTGTGCCGCGCCCCAAAAGAACTGAGCCTGTTTCATCCGTGGGACCTTGATGAAGCTAAAGCGATGCGTTTGGCTGCTCGAATGGAAGAAGGCTTGGCAAGCGTTGGCGACGACGTGCAAAGCGAAGGCGTGTGGATAAACAGCAACCAGTTGTTTTACCTGCTCGCTACAAGTGAAGGATTCAACAGCAGCACTACCCAGTCTTTTCACAATCTTGGCGCTTCAGCATTGGGGCGGAATGCCAACTTCAGCGAAATGGATATGTGGTCTGAAGGAGCACGCAATTTCGCATTAATTCCCCAGCCCGAAGACATTGGTCGAAAGGCCGGGGTTAATGCGCGCGCATATCTCAACCAGCAACCGCTGACCAGCCGTCGTAGCCCAGTGCTGTTTGATGCGAGGAGCGCTTGTAGCCTCATTGGCCACTTGACACAAGCCATCAGCGACCAGGCGCTTTATACCGGGTCCAGCTTCCTTAGGAACAAGCTGGGGCAGCAAGTACTGGCTGATCATGTAAGTCTTTACGAAGATCCATACGCCTTAGCGGGTAACAGCAGTCTCGCATTCGACAGTGATGGGATCGCCCCGCTGCAGCGATATGTTGTCAATGGCGGCAGTCTGAATGGCTATTTTCTATCGCTGTATGGCGCTCGCCGGCTTGGCCTAACACCCACTGGCAACGGCTTCGGTCCTTCCAATTTGCTGCTTAGCAGCAGCCGCACTCAGTCGAGGGACGATTTCCCTGCCATGCTGAAAGCGTTGGGGACTGGCCTACTAGTCACCAGTCTAACTGGCAACGGGATTCGCATGATTACCGGTGACTATTCGCGAGGAGCACGAGGCTTCTGGGTGGAAAATGGCGTCATTCAACATGCAGTAACCGGCATCACCATATCCGGCAACCTGGCGCAGATGTTCATGGGCATTGTTGGGCTCGGTAGCGACAGGTTCATTCAAGGCTCCTTCAGTACGGGGTCAATCTTGGTTGACCAGATGCAAATTTCTGGCGAATAAGCTGAGGTAAATTTTTATGTCCCATTCTGAAGTCAATCATTTATCAATAGCCAGCGAAATCCTGCTGGCGCCTAACAGCCTTGATTTATCCGATATTCATCGCGCATTCGCCAGTATTCACGAACACAAGGTCGACTATGCCGACCTCTATCTGCAGTCGATCAAGAAAGAAGACTGGTCGATGGAAAACGGCGTCGTTCAGTCCGGATCCTACTCCGTGGATCAGGGTTTCGGCTTACGCGCCCTACACACCGACGAGACCGCCTTTGCCTATTCCCAGGTGATTGACGCGAAACAGCTAATGTCGGCGGCCAGATCAGTCCGAAACGTCGCCGCCCATGGTGACGCCCGGATAGCCCTGAACAATGCGTCAGTCTCACGCCTAGGTTTATATGGGCATGACGACCCGCTGCAAGCCTGCGATGCAGCCGAAAAAATTTCACTGCTCGAGTCGGTTGATCGCAAAGCCCGCGCGCGGGACCCTCGCGTGTCTAAGGTGATGGCACATCTTCACCTGAGTCATTCGATAGTCATGATCATGCGCAACGACGGCAGACTGGCCGCCGACGTAAGACCGATGCTCGTCCTACAAATGCGCGTATTTGTGAACCAGAATGGACGAATGGAAAGCAGCAGCGGACGTCTAGGCGGACGCAGTGACTTCAACCTGTTCAACGCCACTCGGCTGGACGAGGAAATCCGTCGTCTAGTCGATGCTGCATTGACTAACCTCGAGGCGGAAGCTGCACCAGTCGGCAGCATGCCTGTGGTTATTGCGCCAGGCTGGCCGGGGATGCTGCTGCATGAAGCCATGGGACATGGCTTCGAGGGTGACTTCAATAGGATGGGCACCTCGATCTACGCAGATAAAATAGGCGAGCGTGTTGCAGCGCCCGGTGTCAACATTGTCGACGACGCCACGCTAATGGGACGTCGCGGATCTCTTCATATCGACGATGAGGGTGAACCAGGCCAGCGCACCACACTGATCGAGGACGGCATTCTCAAAGGCTATATGCACGACAGCCTTAACGCCCGCTTGATGGGCCATGCCAGCACCGGCAACGCACGACGGGAATCCTATTCGCACCTGCCGATGCCGCGCATGACCAACACCTTCATGCTCAATGGCGAATTTTGCCCCGAGGAAATCATCAGCACGGTCAAGCGAGGCCTCTATCTTGCTAACTTGGGCAGCGGGCAGGTCGACATCGTCAGTGGACAGTTCACGTTCGAGAGCGAGCTTGCCTTCCTCATCGAGGACGGCAGGATCACACGACCTGTCAAAGGCGCTACTTTGACCGGGTCGGGACCGGACACCCTCAAGGTCATTAGCATGATTGGCAATGACTTGGCTCTGGATAATGGTGGCGCGACGTGCGGAAAATCCGGGCAAAGCGTACCGGTATGTGTCGGCCAACCAACGCTCAAGATCGACAGGTTGATAGTTGGCGGAACCGCCTGAAGTATTAACGCAACCGATATCCCCCTCAGACATGTTCATGTCTGCGGGGGTTCTCTCAGCTCTCTATAAAACAAGTGTTGGCGTCGGTTAGCCAAAATGTTGGGGTTGAAAATCTTCGGCAAGGCCGTTTCGACGTTCAGCTACTTGGAAGCGGGTCACTCAGATCCTAGGTGCGCAGTCAGTGGAGACTACTTGCCTATGATTCGTTATCAGAATGTATCCCTTTTTAATTCGCGGATAGATGATGTAGTGAATCACGGCGACAGGAGCCAAATTTCAATGAGTTTGGAAGCTCCCGTGTTTATGCTCACTCCATCCGTAAAAAATATATGAGAGCACAGTCAGGCGGCTGTGTAGGTATTGCTGTGCAATTAAGAATAGCGTTAAGAATCTCTTCCACACAAGGATGTAATAGCAATTGAAGTGTACAGCTTCAAATTTATTTGCCAAATGAGCAGATGATTCATAATTGGTTGTCAGTCGATACGCGGCCTTGGTCGCGTCACGTACATTGTTGCTCAACTGACCACCCAATCGGTTAAGCAGCGGGTGGCGTTCGCGATAACGATGCTGCTTCTCTACACCCGACAGCCCGACAGTCTGAAGCTTCCGAGAAGCATTATCGATCACGGCTCTCTGAGTAGCATCGAACTCAACATACTCAACGTTTTCCAATAGCGTTTCGTAAGATCGTAGAATTTTTTTTGACCAAGCTCGGTAATGTACATCGAATACTTCGCCCAAGACTATTGGTGAGCATCACGCATTGCTACCTACTTCAGACCGAATTCGGATGGTCGACCGTACTCCACAACGCATCCACCGCAGCTTGCATTCGTCCATCTGATGTGCGGAGTTTTACCACGTAAAACGAGCGTATTCCGAGCCGACCAGAGTTCGGTACGTATGCCGATCGCTGGCCAACACTTCATCGAGCGCCGCAGTAACGTACTATGCTGTTAGCAGAAGAATTTGGTAGAACTTTTCCAGCTAGCAATGGGTTTGAAAAGAGCATCAAGTTGTTCCGAAGAGGATTTATCAAACACATGTAGGATTGTTACCTTATATGTGCGATAGGAGAAGAAAAGTAACAGCGCAGGTTAGAAATCACTCGCTCGAACGTATGATCCCTTTAGCCATCGGATGGATCCAATGGAGCGTAGCTTTTACACCTTCTCCCGGCCCAGACCAGCTCCCCCAACACAGTACGCTGAGCACCGCACCATAAGCTGGCAGGCTTGTTTTTTTTGCCCTTGAATGTTGCTGAGATTCAATCCTTGATGAGATTAACCGAGGGATCTTGCTACATCATAGCCAATCTTTTGAGGTGGCATTTACCTTGCATGTCCCTCGTGGTAATTTCCGCTGCGGGTGTGAGCGGAGTCCGGATAGCTGCTTTTCGCGAGATAGTCGACTCATGTCCAGCGCAATGATTGGCCAACCTGCTTTGCTTACCGAAATCTTTCGCAGTGACTATCGATGGCTCGCCGAACGGCTGCGGTATCGGTTGGGCTGTAGACACAATGCGGAGGACGTCGCGTCCGAGTCCTTCCTCCAGCTCTCGACATTAGCTGCGCTGGAAAGCGTGCGTGACTCCCGAGCAATGCTGACTACCATTGCCAACCGAGTCATGTACGAAGGTTCACGGCGAAAAAAACTGGAGAGGGCCTACCTGGATGCTCTAGCTGCTGCCCCGGAACGAGTTCATCCTTCTCCGGAAGAACAGCACCTTTTGCTAGAGGCGCTGATCGCGATCGACAAAGTCCTGGAGGGACTTTCCACCAAAGCACGGCACGCCTTCCTTCTGAGTCAGCTTGACGGGCTCACTTATGCCCAAATTGCAAGTGAACTTGGCGTATCATCCAGCATGGTACGCCAGTACATGACTAAGGCCATGACCCAATGTTATCTGGTGATAGCCTAAATCCGAGTGTTCGAAAACCATGTCCAGAATTGAGGTACCCAACGCAGTTATACAACAAGCCATCGAGTGGATGGTGCAACTGCATTCGGGAGAAATGACGCAAGAAGAACTAGCTGCATTTCAGCGCTGGCGCTCTTTGCACTCGAGCCACAATCAGGCGTGCGCGAAGATTGAGGAGTCCTTGGGCAGGATGCCACATCTGGCGGCACAACCCGCACTGCGAGAGACCTTGAAAAGAGGCAGTAACAGACGGGAGTTTTTGCGTATGGCGCTGACCATTGCCGCCGTCGCCTCAACGAGCGGCTGGGTGTACAATCGACGTACCCCTCTTGCCGGGCTTTTCGCAGACCTCCATACAGACACCGGCGAGCGCAGAACAGAGCATTTGATGGACGGCACCGTTCTCACCTTGAACGCCCGAACCCGACTTAACTTGGATTTCGATGAGACCCGGCGAAATATTCGCTTGCTCAGCGGACAGATTTATATAGATGCTCTCCCCTCCAAGCCCCCCGTGTTCGTCACTACGGCAGAGGGCCAGATAAACTTCAACGGCGGGATTGTCACCGTCGCGGCACGCGAAGGAGTCACGCACGTTGCTGCGCTCAAGCAGACGGCCCAAGTCAGCACGCGACAAAGCACGACGCCCCTTCTAGCGGGCAACGGTGCGCTTATCAGCAGCCAAGGCATAGCGTTGCACCAGATATCTTCAGATTCTGAAAGCGCCTGGATTAATGGTTTTGTTGAAATAGATAACCAGCCTCTTGGAACATTGATCGAAGCATTGAGAAGCTATCGCACCGGAATAATTCGTTTGTCGGCACAGGCCGCGCAGATACGCGTCAGCGGAATTTTCCCGCTTGATAACACCGACTTTGCTTTAGAAGCGGTTGCGCAAACATTACCGGTCGTGGTGAGCCGGACGACAGCCTACTGGGTGAGTATCTCGGCCGCCTGACCCCTCGAGCCCTTGCCCGGAGGTTGCGACACGCGTTGCTATTCACACCGACTTGATTTCTGGTGTCGCAAAATAAAAAAACACTGACAACTGGAGTTTTCACGCCGCACAGACGTACGGACCTTTGGTCATTTCTCGGCGCGCCAATAACTATCCAGGAACCATGAAGATTAAACGCTCGGGCTGTAGGCTGTAGTCAACACGCCCCTCCTACCGCTTCCGTGCCTCTAGATTCAGTTTATCGGGGACCTGCCGCTATGTCGCAGAGGCTGCGCTTGCAGTTACCGACCAGATACACTGAAACCAACAAAGCCATAGCTCTGCTGAATCGGTACGCACTGTGCTGATGACCTAAAGGTCTCAAGGATGGCGAGCAAGTCGTGGTCACCGGCGTCGCGTTTCTCAACGACGGCCAGGCCGTCAACCTGCTTCAGTCCTCCAGCCGTTTGAGCACGACCGAATGATCAATCTGACCCGTCACGCATTGGGTGCGAGCCGCCTGACATTATTCGCCGCCCTGTTGATCCTGCTTGCAGGCGTGGCAACGCTCCTGAACTTCCCGACCCAGGAAGAGCCCTCAGTGACCATCCGCGACGCACTGGTGAGTATCCAGTTCCCCGGGCGGCCCAGCGAACGCGTCGAAGAACTGCTGGCCCGCCCCACGGAAGAAAAGCTGCGCGAGCTGTCGCAGATCAAAAACATCGTGACCACCATCCACCCCGGCAGCGTGGTGATCCAGGTGACGGCTCGCGACGAAATCAAGGACCTGGGGGTGCTGTGGCAACAAGTACGCAATAAAGCCGCCGAGGCAGGCGCGAACTTTCCAACGGGAACACAGGGCCCATTTGTCGATGACAATTTCGGGCGTGTCGCTGTCGCCTCCATTGCCGTCACCGCGCCCGGCTACAGCGTGAGCGAGATGCGGGGACCGTTGAAGGGTCGCGGTAGGGACGACAGTTACCTGCCGCCCCCCCCCCCGCATAGACCCGTACGTGCGGAACTACCAAATACGGCTCCTGTCTCGGGTATGTGACGCGAAGCGATCCTCAGGGTAAGGATGTGCATTTCTGGGACTAGGTATGTAGAAGTCAGCAAGGCGTTTATAGCGTGACCATTGAAGCCGATTACACTACGACGTTTTTCAGGGCTTGCCGCCATAGACGGCAGACCGCCGAACGAAAACCACCCAGACGTGTCCTAAATCATTTATAAAACGCCCGATATGACTCACCAGACGTTGTGGATCAAGCAATAGCCATTGATTATAAATGTAGGCACGATCTGTAATTCAACGCTCGTGCCCGCATATCTGATTCAGATCAATTGAGATAGCTTCAACGCGACGCCCATGTCGCCGTTCACCTTCAACTGCCCCTTCATAAAAGCCATCGTTGCTCCCTGC
This sequence comes from Pseudomonas sp. AL10, assembly GCF_029960685.1. Lineage (NCBI taxonomy): Bacteria > Pseudomonadati > Pseudomonadota > Gammaproteobacteria > Pseudomonadales > Pseudomonadaceae > Pseudomonas > Pseudomonas sp. AL10. The sequence goes on along the minus strand of NZ_JASBQZ010000021.1, from coordinate 24,715 downwards.
CGACCGGACAGGAGATCAAGGAAGGTGTCTTTTGAGCACAATAACTGACAGGTCCCCTTCTCGTCCGAATCCCAGGAGACGTCCTGCGTATCTGTCGTACTCGTTATTACGATCGCAGAACCGTCGTTGAACTCAACGCGCGCAACAGCCCCCAAGACACCTTTTGTCAGAACCTTTTTCAGCCCTTCGGTAATGATTTGATCGCTCATAGCAGACTCCATGACATTGAAATGTTAACGGATTTACGTGGGCAAATTGCGGAAAACCAAGCCTTCATACCGCACAAGAGGACTGCTTGACCAACCATAACCTGCTGTAAGTCAGATTATAGCGTTCAGACAAGGCTCGCAAGTCAGTCAGTAAGGTAGGGATCAATTCGACGATTTGACCGCACTGAAAGCGAATGAGCGCTCATCATGCGGTTGAAACGGGTCCGAAGAAACGCACGCAACGCGGGGGAAAGAGTCTCGATGACCGCTCGACTCGTGTACGAATCCAGAGACCGCTCGTCCATTTCACGCAGACAGAGCACGACTGCGTGCCCCACTTGGCAAGCCAACTCAACAATGAACGACCAGTACGCCGGGTGGGCTATGCATTCTAAACAGCGCGCCGTGAACGAGTGTCAGGATACCTAGATATCAAACTACAACACACCCCCTTAGACCGCTATTTAGCTCCGAGGACAGCCTTGGGATTAATTAAGCGCATCGTTTCAGGAAGAACATTTCGTAAGTAACCAATGATAGCCTTCATTGTCTCTTCGAATGTTTCATCATCGATATAACCACGAGCAGAATATGCCCCCGACCAAAAAGCATCGAGAATCTCTCCCGCGTACATAAAGTTTTTTTCTAGACCAGGAATATCCGGAACCATAAAGACGCGTTTCAGGTTAACCAATGCAGCCTGCCCCAAGGTATTACTACCCTGCATATTCGCCACGCGACTTTTCCTATGTAAAGCTGGCCCCAACAAAATCTCGCACATCGGGCGATTCGAATTAAAATGTACTCGAGCTGCATCCAGACTAATACGTGTCCACTCTTGCCAAGTGCTGACCTGTTGACCGACGAGCGTTGTTTGCGCAGCGATTATCTGCCCCGTTATAATATCATTATAAACCCTGTTCAGCTCAACATGAACCGCCGCCACCGTATTAAACAAGTAGTGCACAGAGGCAGGACTAATCTCAGCCTCCTTGGCAATATCATATAAACTAATATCTTCAATATTGGCGGCATTCAACAATCTTTGGGTAGCATCGAGAATCGATTGGTATCGACGCCGACTTCGCTCCTGAGTTGGAACTCGAGGAGTCCGCAGCACCTCCGCAGTTCGCCCCTTTCGATGTGACGCCTTAGCGCGAACTACCGGCACATCACCATCATCACCGCCACCTGAATAATTTTCGTCCACTTTACTTACCTAATTTGAATTTCTGAACTTTTTCCTGCTTTATTTTAACCGGAGCTAGAGCTTAGTAAGCTACTTTATAAAGATACCACGACACTTGAATTTATGCGGCAAAAAGTCGCGCGCGCACCAGTTTAATCAGAATAGCATTACCCCTCGCATGCGCGCCGAGCTGCTCGCTGGCCGCTTCGAACGCCGGCCTCCATGTGAACGCCATCATAATCATTTCCCGCAAAGGAGATGCCCTCAAGCGTCTGGGCATGCCTCTTGAACTCAAGAATTTTGCGATAAGCACCAGGGACGTATCTCGCGATCCCCCACGAGTGCCTTATCACCCGGGCCTCATCCACCCACCCAGATATTCCAGGAAAAAATGCTTCCATATCCCGCAAAGCCTGGGAAACAACAGCGTCATCCGTTTGAAAAAAAAGGTTGGTTGAGCTCGGATAACTCGACCACGCTGAAATGATCGCCTTACCACTAGGTACCATGTAGGGCGCTTTCCTACTGTGATTAATCGCCATATTGAATACCACATCCCGATAGGGATGCCCCATGTATACATAAGCTTCGGACGAAACCGGTCTATCCAGAAAAAAATAAACCAATACAAATGGAGCACTGGGACATTCATACAGAAATTCTTTTGCAACACTTAGTTCATCGGGAAGAATTTTGGCTGCCGCCTCAATTGGGCATGCAACAATTACATGATCACACTTGAGTATTCTCCCGTCCTCAAGAAGAACCCCGTCGACACGCGCTCCCGTTGTCAAAATTTGCGCGGCCGAATTAGAATATTGAACCGACACCGATGATGCCAAGCGCTCAGCTAGCGTTACAATTCCCGTACGAAGCCCAAAAACCTTTGTCGAAAGCGCGAGCCTCATTGAATTAATAGCATGGTAAAGGCTGGTATCAGAGAGAGTTGTATTTGTCATTGCATGCATCATTGGTCGAAGCAGAAAATCGTGAAAATCATCACCCGCCCAAGAAAATGCGTCCTCCGCAGAAACATCATCATATGAGGGAATATCTCGAGAAATCTCGAATTGAGGAAATCGCTTTGCAAAAGCAATATAACGAGCAGCAAACCAGGAAAAGTTCCGGACACCACGCGCATTCATCAACTTTATCACGCCTAAATCCCTATCCGGGATACGGAGTGATCCGCTTCGATCAAGAAATGAAACCTTGCCTTGCAAAGGCATAAGCTCGCTCTGTAAACCCACTTGATTTATTAGACTGAGCATCTCTGTGTAGTTCGAATGAATTCCCTGTGCACCGACCTCTACTGAATCCCCGTGACGTGTTAAGCGCCGGATCCGTCCACCAGGTCGCTCAGATGCCTCAAGGACAGTCACCTTTCGACCACGCTTGCTCAAAGCAGCCGCAGATGCCAACCCAGTGATCCCCGCTCCAATCACAATAATGTGTCCGTCTTTCATGCTTCATCGCCCCTTCATCGCAAAGCTCCCACCTCGCTGATCCGCGATGCTACCACTACAAGTTGACTAACATCAGGTTTTATATGAAGCTGATGCAAGCGCCCACGGTGGGCACATCTGCGCGAGCAACCGCCAAATAAGAGTTTCAAGACAGGGGTAGGGGTGAGATGAAAAACGACGAGACCGAATACCAAAAATCGTGGTTCATGACAAAGACAGGGCTGAAGCTTTTCTACCGAGACTACACCTCAAAGGGCTCTGAAATTCCGGTGATCTGCCTACACGGATTCATGCGCAACTCTCGTGACTTTGAGGATCTCGCCCCTCACCTGTCGACAGGCAGGCGCGTCATCGCGCCTGACCTGCGTGGGCGCGGGCGATCCGACCGTGCCACCGACGCCGAGGGATATCACTTTGATCTTCTAATCCAAGATACGTGGGAGCTCTTGGATCATTTGGAGATCAAGCGCGTCGTGATCATCGGTACAACACTGGGCGGCCTAATGGCCATTGAAATGGCAGGGCAAAACCCTGAGCGCGTTGCGGGAATCGTGGTTAACGATATTGGAGCAGAAGTCCCCTTGGCAGCGCTCAAACGAATGGCCAGCCATGCAGAAAATGCAGACTACTCATTCGATGAAGCTGTCGCGAGAGTAAAAGAGCACAACGAGGCTATTTACCCCGGGCTGGAACAGAGTGAGTGGAGTCGCTTGATGCTGCGCGCTTACCACGAGACCACTACTGGCCGTTACGAGCGAGATTTTGACCTGCTTACGATGCGCGAATCTGCGCGCATGCAAGCAAAACGACCGGAATTTTGGCTGGAGTTTGCCAAAGCGAGCGCAGTACCGGCTGCGCTAATAAGAGGAGAGCTATCGGATCTGCTTACCGCCGATATCGCTACACGCATGCTGGCCGTGAATGCTTCTGCGACGCTTACCAGCGTGTCAGACCGAGGACATCCTCCCTTGCTGGATGAGCCGCAGTCGCTGACGGCGATCACTGATCTTTTACAGCGCGCATCAAAAAAGGTTTGAGGGAATGCGAGCCAATTCTAGAAATGAGGTTGCACGTATGACCCCAGCCGAAATACAGGCATGCCAATGGGATGCAATCATCGTTGGTACTGGTATTGGGGGTGCCACTCTCGGTTATAGCCTCGCGCAATCCGGAATGAAAGTGCTCTTCTGCGAAAAAGGAATGGATCATCTGAGCACCTCAACTGCCCTTACGGGCGATTGGACAGAAACCTTGTTTGAACGCGAATGCGAGGGTGACTCCTATGCGAATTATCTCAAACGTAGCGGACGGTTATCGGCCCCAATATTTGAGCTGAGCGGAATAACAAGCAGAGCCGTCCTCCCCATTTTGGGTGAGGGTACTGGAGGGTCCAGCACGCTCTACGGCATGGTCATGGAGCGTTTTTTCCCTTCCGATTTCGAGCCCGCCAAATACGCTAAAGCAGCGACACAAGCCCAGGTTCCGGAACGGTGGCCAATCACAATGGAAGAACTGGAGCCCTATTATTCCGAGGCAGAAGCGCTTTACCGTGTAAAAGCGACTCGTGATCCCTTACGTCCTGATACAGAGTGCCGGTCGATCCTCTCACCACCCTCTTACAGTCCTGCAAACTCAGAGCTATTCGAGTACCTGAGCGCCCAAGGATGCAACCCCTACCATGTGCCAATGGCGTGCGACTACAAACCAGGCTGTCGAGAGTGTATTGGCTTTATCTGCGAGAAACGCTGCAAGGGGGACAGCGTAAATATTTGCCTGGAACCGGCATTGCGTGAACATGGAGCGGTCCTTGCCGATAACTGCGACGTCCTCAAGCTAACCACTGAAAATACATGCGTCACGACTTTGCACTGTCGGTGGAATGGCGCCGATGTCACCTTGCGTGGCAATACGATAATACTCGCAGCCGGCGCCATTGGTACGCCAGCATTACTATTGCGTTCAGCCTCCAAGGCATGGCCGCATGGACTCGCGAACGGATCGGATCAGGTCGGACGGAACCTGATGCGTCACCTGTTTGACTATTACGTTGTCAAACCGCGAAAGTCCCCACATGAGAGTGATTTAGTCAAACAACTGGCCTGGAACGACCTCTACATCAGCGACGGCGTAAAATTGGGTACGGTGCAATCCAATGGCAATCTTCCTCCCCCACGCATCATTGCGCGTTCAATGAAGGAAGACATCTCTCGCCATTCATCAGTGCTCGGATTTATCGCATCTAAGTTTTTGCCGGTTATTGAGCAAGCTGTAAAAGCCTCGCTTAAAAAAACGATCGTTTTCGCATCGATCATGGAAGATTACCCATACCCGGATAACCGACTCACGCTTGGAACTGATGGCAAGGTCGTCATTAACTATTCGATCCATGAGAACGACAAAGAACGCCTAGAACTATTTCGAGATAAAATAAAGAAGCTTTTAAAAAAGTACCACCCAAAATTAAATCAAGCGGCACAAAAAAATAGCCTCCTGGGCCATGTCTGCGGTACTTGTCGTTTTGGTGAATCACCTAAAGACAGTGTCCTAGACCGCTACAACAAGGCGCATGAGCTTGATAATCTCTACGTCGTAGATAGTTCATTCTTCCCGACAAGCTCCGGCACAAACCCCTCACTCACAATTGCAGCCAACGCACTTCGGGTAGCGGAACACATCCTCAAAAATCATACAAACCCAACACCTTGCCCCACCACACTCTACAAATAAAATATATGGAGCCTCTATGAAAACCAAGATAAATAAAATTGATCAACTGGGATTCATTGTTGACAATATCGAAGAAGCCGCCATGCACTGGGTTAACACTTGCGGAGTCGGACCATTTTTCATTCATCAAAATGTTGAATACGAAAAATTCACTTATATGAATGAAGACACACCCGTACAATTGACACTGGCGTTCTCCTACATAGGTTCCATAATGTTGGAGTTAATCTATCAACACAACGATGCGCCGTCAGTCTACACAGCCCTCAAGCACCGCAGTGGCAATGGTCTCATTCATGTGGCAAGTTTTTGTGATGACCTTGAAATCATAACTAACTCTCTAACGCCAGAGGATATCATTCAATATAGTTCGACACCCGACGGAGTAGAAACCATTTATTTGAACACCGAACATCACAATGGCGGGCTCGTTGAGTTTATAAAAATGCCCGAAATATACAAACCAATCACTGAACTCTTCCAAAAAACGGTAGCCAATTGGAACGGCGAACGACCTTTGCGCTACATCGATCCGACAAATCCTTTTGCCGTATTAGATCTCTGAGATTGCTCAGCCTAATTTAGCGTTTTCATCATTCTATCAAAGAGATGCTTACCATGTTACATAGGAGTCGTTCGCATTGGTTTGAATCAGCCCTGCTATACCCACCCAACGAACCGTTGAAGCAATCGGTTGAGGTCGATGTATGCGTCATCGGTGGCGGTATCACAGGGCTATCGACGGCCTACCACGTTCGTAAGATTGATTCGAACGCTTCTGTGGCGCTGCTCGAGGGAGAGGTCATAGGGTTCGGTGCAAGCGGTAGGAATGCTGGCCAGCTTATCATTGCGTTTGGGGAGGGCGATTTCCGGGCGCAACTAAAGCGTTACGGCGAGAAACGATTAGCCCAAGCGTATCACTATGTCCATGAAGGCTTGCAGATGATTGAGGATCTCATCCTAGAGCACGATATACACTGCGATTATGAACAAACCGGCTATTACGAAATGGGATTAAAATCAAATGGCGATGGTGCAGTAAATGACTACATAAAATTCTGCAAATCGATAGGGCAAGCAAGCTACCTGGAAAGCATCTCCGCCGAACAAGTAGCACTAGAATTCAACAGTCCATACTTCGGCAATGCATGCTTCGATTCGCGGGGAGGTCAACTTAACCCCTTGAAGCTGCTTCACGGACTAAAGAACGCTACAGAACAGCTTGGTGCAAAAATTTATGAACATAGCCCAGCAGTTAGTATTGAGCGAGACTTAAACGGGATTACCGTTCGCACAGGCAGCGGAACCGTTCGTTGCGCAAAATTAGTTCTTGCCACAAATGCGTATTCACATTTGATTCATGGTTTGCAAGATCTGGGCACAACCCGCATGCAATCCCCTGTATTTGTCTACGCCAATATTACCGAGCGGCTTACCGCCAAGCAATGGCGCGAACTGAAATGGCCTCGACGATGTGGGGTCAATATGATGTCGAAGCTATTCTATTCTTTTGCCCCAACATCTGACGGCAGGCTTTTGTATGTCGGTAATTACTATGCGGCGGTGCCAAGCGGAAACGAAATGGCCCTGGATATTAGCAAGGGTTTTATGTTGGATGGGCCACAGCACCTCCAGTCGTTCTTCCCAGCACTAGCAGGAGTGCGGACTGAGCAGAGCTGGGGGGGCCCAATCTCAACAACAAGGGATTACATTCCGCACGTCGGGTTGCTTGAGGACGCGCGAATTGGTTATGCCAATGGCTGCTGGGGGCATGGTCTTCCCATTGGTGCGCATAACGGGCGAACACTTGCAGAACTCATGCTTGAAGGATCCACTGATAGTACATTGTCTTGGTTGGTTACCCGAGACAAACTAAAATGGCCGAATCGCTTTATCACATCGACCGTCGTAAAGGGATTGTCGGCGGTGATGCGCCACGACATACGCAAAGCGGGTCAAAAAATGAATCCAAAGTTTACTTTCACTAACTGAAAATAATTCACTAGACACTCCACTTAGATTTAGATCGCGCATTTTAAGCCAAGATTGAGGATTCTCTATGGCCGCACACACGTGAAGTAAAATCTCTCCACAATAGATCAACAAAGCTTCAGCACACTCACCAATCAACATCTCTTAATATAACAGGAGCACTCCGATGCAGTCCGAAATTGACAGAAATACAGCATCCGTTACGCCTCTCTCAGTTCTAGTAGTTGGTGGCTATGGCGTAGTAGGTACGCAGGTATGTAATTTACTGTCCCAACGCCACCCCAGACTAAAAATATGGGTCGGTGGTAGATCACTGGTAAAAGCAGAACGGATTGCTCAAGGTATAAAAAATGCAAGCGCTATATTAATAGATGTCGACAATAGCGACCCATTAGCGTCGCTAGCCACGATGCCGGATGCAATCGTAGTAGCCGTCAATGACACCAATGACCGACTGTTACTTTCCGCAGTAAAGCGCGGCGTAGCGATAGTTGATATTGCTCGATGGCTAGAGCGGATTCACGATGCGCAAGAGGTCTTGGCAGGCCAGCCCCTCCGGGCACCGGTGGTGTTATCTTCGGGATGGATGGCTGGAGTTGCCTCAGTGACCGCGGCAGCATTCAGACGTCTCCCACAACCCGCTCAACAGATAGATATCGACATTCTATTTGCAACGGGTGACAGGGCCGGACCCGACTCCGTGGTTGGCTTTATTGATGCACATCACCCGTTTACAATCTGGAGCAACGGCGAGCGGCGCTTGGTGCAAGCCATGTCCGACGGTCGACCGGTACAGTTCAGCAATAACCAGTCGGCGAACTGTCGTCGCGTTGACAGCCCAGACCAAATGACCCTCGTCCGAACAGGAAATGCACTGGGTGTATCCACACGCATGGCCTTTGATAATTCGCTGATGACGTTCATTTTCGCCAAGGTCGTTCGCTCAGGGATATGGGCTCGACTATCGAGAAACACTCGAATCAAGATGCTGTACAACCCGGGGAGCGGCGCTTCCCATGAGTTCGTTATAACCATAAAAGAAGAAGATACCCAGCGTATTCTAGTAAAGCATAAGCTAGGGCAGACTCACCTGACGGCCATAGGCACAGTAACTCAGGTTGAGCGACTCCTGGGGCTCAACGGTCGATCTCGCCCTCCCACCGGCATCAGCTATCCAGAACAAGCTGATGACATTCATGCCTACATTGATGCTCTACGCTCCATGGGAGTGGAAATCAAGGAAGTCTGAACTCGACACTGTTAAGATAAAAAATCATGAGAGCATGGGTGGGATCGTTGACCTTCTGCTCTTGTGAGTTTGTGTTGAGCTACAAAAAATGCAATTGTGACCCTCCTGCGATGCGTTATGCGCTCGCAAATCACACCCGGAAGCGTCCTACCAACTGAGCCAAACCATTGGAAAGCCGCGACAGATGTTGACTTGCCTGAGCGCTTTGCTCCGATGTTTTAGCCGCATCAATTGAAAGATCACGAATATCGGTAATATTACGGACGATTTCCTCAGTAACACAACTCTGCTGCTGACAGGCAGTAGCGATTTGTGCGGCCATATTACTTATTCGTCGCACCGAGTCGCCAGTATAGGATAACGCCTCTTCGACTCCTGCTGCACGTACTACACTGTCGCGGGCCTTCAGACTTCCAGAACGTGTCGCCTCCACCGCGTTTTGAACGCTAGCTTGAAGACGATCGATCATCTTTTGAATATCTTTGGTCGAGTCCTGGGTTCGTGCTGCCAGAGCACGTACCTCGTCTGCCACTACGGCAAAGCCACGCCCCTGATCCCCCGCACGCGCAGCTTCAATCGCCGCGTTTAGCGCTAACAAATTGGTTTGTTCGGCAATGCTCTTGATCACCTCCACCACCGAACCAATGCTAGCGGTCTCTTGCTCCAAAGCCTGGATAGTATTGGAAGCATTCTCCACCTCTTGTGCCAACCGACGAATAGCATCGATGGTTGCACCCACGACCTCACCACCTTCGCGCGTCCGAATCTCGGCTTGATGTGCCGCCTCAGAGGCGCTTTGCGCATTACGTGCAACTTGAAACACAACCTCACTCATCTCAGCCACCGCAGTGCTTACCTGGTTGACCGCCATGTGCTCGCTACTAATCAAGTGGTCATTAGCCATCGTCATATCCGCCATGCAGCGAGCGGAGTCAGCCACCTCACCGGTAACCTGAGTGACCTCTCGAATTAGCAGTTGCAGCTTGTCGAGGAAACGGTTGAACGCTCGCCCCAGCTTACCCAGTTCATCCTGCGACAAGGCAACCAAGCGTATACGCAGGTCTCCATCACCATCGGCAATCTGCTCAATACGCTCCAACAGATTCTGCAGCGATCGTGTAACCAGCATCGGAAAGCCAATCACCAATACCAAGCAAACAATCAGACCGATGGAAATTACCAGCCCTTGTTGCCAAATATGGACTTCACCCAGCGCAATGGCCCGTCGACCTTCGAGTTTGGCTGCTTTGTCCTCTAATTTGCCGAGTTTATCTATCACCTCACGCATTTTATAAAACTGACGTTCACTGTCTCCCGCATTAATGGAGCTGGCCATTGCTGGGTCACGGCTCGACAACTCGGCAACTTCGCGCGAGGTTTCTCGCCAAAGTGAGAAGGCTTGCTCAAACTGTGCCAGCAGTTGTTTAGATTCGCCCCCAAGGTTCATGGCCGCATACTTTTGAACTCGTTCGTAGGCCAGTTGCAAACTTTGCTCATGAGCAGCTTTTAGCGAAGGTGAAAGTTCTCCACCCGCATCATCCACGAGATTACGCTCAGCGACAAAGGCTCGATAAAGATCCTGATCGGCGTTCAGAAGCAGGCTAACAGCGGGTAGATAACGGTTAGTTAGTTGTCTGCTGGAATCCGCTACCTGAGTTATGCTCTGCATGCCCATACCGCCTACAATCACCAGCAATAAAGCTAGCAATATAAACGGCAAGGCGATTTTCCAACGAAACCCTAAATCAGCAAAAAAACGTATCACGGCTCCGCTCCTGGCGCTTGATGCGTGCAACAAGCATATCGGTTCGAGAAGGTTACGAGATGTGAAGAGTCGTAGGAGCCCCTTCACTACCATGACCCGCTAAGATCAAATCATTGCTTCGATCAATCTCGGCCCTCGTTGCTTCATTGCAGATTCATATTGAGCAGCAAATTGCTCGCAAGTCGTCGCGCGACTCGCTTCGACTCCCAGGCCTTCAGCTATCTTCACCCAGTTCATTTCCGGATTATGCAAATCCAGCATCGATAACGCCTTGTCCCCCGCCCCGATTACCCCTACACGCTGCAGTTCAACATTAAGGATTGCATAGGAACGATTAGCGTAGATGACTACCGTTATATCGAGGTTTTCCCGTGCCATTGTCCAAAGCGCTTGTACTGTATAGGCCGCCCCGCCATCACCATGGGGACAAATAACTTTACGGTCTGGTGCTGCGAGCGCTGCCCCAACCGCCACGGGCAAGCCCTGCCCAATAGATCCACCTGTAAGTGGCAAGTGCGTATGCGGACGCGCGCGTCCGAACATCGTTAACAGCGCCATCCCGGACGTCGCAGACTCATCCGCAATGATTGCGTTCTCAGGGGTCAGCTCCGCCATTATCTGAGCCACGCTTATCGCACTTAGAAGCCCGTTAGGCATACCAGGTAATGCTAGAGGGACTCGCTCAACTAAGTGGATCGGCGCGTCCAAAGCATCTGCTAAAGAATTCAGAGCCTCGACGCTATCCTCATGGGGATGAGCTAGATAGCTGAATAAACAGCCTTCCGGGGCACACCAACTAGGTTTTCCAGGGTAGGCAAAAAAAGAAACTGGAGGCTTGGCCCCTACAAGAATGACTTGTTCAATGTCGCTTAAAAAGTCAGTGATCTGCTCAGAAAAATAAGGGATACGCTGTACCGGGACGCGCCCTGCACCTAATTCAATGTGCGGAGCGAAAGTATCACACAACAAGCGAGCCCCCGTTTTTGCCTGAACCCGACCGGCGGCCTCCAACCCCAAGCCATATAGAGCCTCACCTCGCAATAAAATCGCAGTCTTTTTACCGTTCCCTAACAAGTTGGCCACATCTTCAACAGCCTTCGCACTGACGGCCGCCGGCCCAATATCTGCCAACATCTCAGACGGTCGCTCAGCATCGTTCCAAGCGGTATCTGCCGGTAAAATCAACGTTGCCACCCCCCCGGGCGCGGATCTCGCTGCTTGTACTGCTCTGGCAGCATCACTCGCAACAACTCGAGCACTCGTGGACTGATGTATCCAAGATGAAACTGGTCGAGCAAAGCCGACGATGTCGGAAGTTAATAACGCATCGTACTGAAGGTGATAAGTCGCGTGATCCCCCACCACGTTGACGATCGGCGTGTTCGCCCGCCGTGCGTTATGCAGGTTAGCGAGTCCATTGGCAAGGCCGGGGCCCAAATGCAATAACGTTGCTGCAGGCTTACAAGCGATTCTCCCATAGCCATCTGCGGCACCGGTGGCCACGCCCTCAAACAAACAAAGGACAGCACGCATCTCTGGCACCGAGTCGAGAGCTGCCACGAAATGCATTTCCGAGGTACCCGGATTAGCAAAACATATTTCAATACCACAATTGACCAATGTTTTGACCAGTGACTGCGCACCATTGAGCGAGTTTTTCATAAAGCCCCTTTAACTCTTAAAACTAAAATAAAGAAAAGAAAGTTTCCTACCCTAAATGCAAATAACTTTAGGATGAATAACCGTATTCCGTAATTTTGTAGAAGCGCTTAGTTTTGTTAGCAAGCCCCTTATTAGCCCCACCAAGCATGTATCAGCCACACACCCGCCCATGCACCTAGCCCAACAGCAATGAACATCGTGCAGCAAACCCAGTCTCCAATACCTCCTTGAAAATCTTCCTTTTCTCGATCTGGCCTTGAGTCAATTGCTGTTTTAATTTTTCTTGTATTTGAATTAAACATATTGATCTCCTCCCACATTAACTCGTCCCCACTGCCGACCGATCAGTGGCACGATTAGTTAGCGCCAACCAACCCTATTGGCGAGAATAAAATTGGACCTGCAGCGCTGCCGACAATCGACGTGAGAGGTAGCCTGTCAGCTCGCGTAGACATATTGAACGTCTCGCCACCGTCATAACTACTCAGCACCAGCCCCCCGGAAGCGGCAACCCAAATACTTCCATCATCAAACTGAGTAATACCGTTTAACGACTCTTGGCCCTCCACTTTTACACGGCGCCATTGCAGCCCGTTTTTTGTGCTTAAATAGAGATGTCCGCCAATGCCCCCCGCCACAAATCCGCCTTCTCGTAGTGGAATGACATTCCACAGCGAACCATTCTGCGCAGTGGAGTGCTGTTCCCAGTGTTTGCCGTTATCCATCGAGACCAGAATTAAGCCACGCTCTCCGACTATAACAAGCGGACCTCCTCGAACACCTGCAATACCGTTGAGGTGCATATCCATGCTCTCAGCGTCATCACCAGCTGGGTGGATTACGGACCATGTTTTTCCATAATCCTGTGTTTCGATTGCCATGCCAAACTGACCAACAGCAATTCCATGCGAAGGGTTCTCAAACCAGACACCAAGTAAGGGAATCCGTGCCGCATCATCTCGCCGAAGCAATCTCCAATGCTCCCCTCCGTCATCGGTCGACAGGACCACCCCATCGTGCCCAACCGCCCAGCCATGCTCTGTATCCAAGAACTGGACATCAGTCAGCGTGGATTGAACCGGCACCTCGCCAGCCTGTCGAAATGACTTGCCATCATCACTGAGCAACACCACGCCATAGTCACCCACGGCAACAATCCTGGACGCATCGCCACCACCGGCGTGAGTGGCCGATACAATATTGGCAGACACGGCCTTAGCTGCTTGCAGGGCCGGCCGATCAGCGGGAATACGTAACGGCTTGTCTAGGGCGCTCGCCTGAACCTGCAGAGACGAGCCTGCACAACTTAAAGCGATAAACAAAACAACCAAATGGAACTCAGTTCGAAATCGGAAAATTTGCATAATCAGTACTCAATGAGCCGCTATACCCAACGCACGGACAGGTCTACGTCTTGGAATCCACTTATCCAGCATCACAGCCACAGCAGGAAGCAGCGTCATGGCCATGACCATATTAATCATGAACATAAATGCCAGGAGCTTGCCCATGTCTGCTTGAAATTTAAGCTGAGAAAATGACCACGTCGCGACCCCAATAGACAAAGTTATTGCTGTAAAAATCGTAGCAACGCCCGTTTCCAGTAGTGCATGCTTTGCGGCCTGAGTAGTTGTCATGCCTTTGGATAGGTGTAATTGAAGACGGTTATATATGTAGAAGGCGTAGTCGACTCCTACTCCCACAGCCAAAACCATTACCGGCAAAGTTGCAACTGTCAGACCTATATCCAGGTCCTTCATGAACCAATAGCCCACCCATGTAGCAACCGTCAGAGGTACACAGCAGACCAACATGGCACGCCAATCGCGGTAGGTCAGAAAAACCAACAAAAGAATAGTTCCATACACATATAGGAGCATCGGAGCTTCACTCTTCTCCACGACCTCGTTTATGGCCGCTTGCACACCGGCGTTTCCACTAGCTAAACGTATCTCAACACCCGCAACTATGTTATTCGTGCGAAATGCTTCGACCCGCTCAACAACCTCCTGAATTGTCGTCGCTTTATGATCCTGAAGATAGAAATTAACGGCAATGACGGAACAATCACGAGCGCGAACACCTTGCAACTTTTGTAGATTATTAATGGCCCCCCCCAACGCCCGAGAGTCCCTTGGCAGGCTCAGCATCTTCGGGTTCGCTTCATTGAGCGCTGCGGAATATTCCTTACCTAGGGTTGCCGCTGACTCAACAGCAACTACACCAGGGGCTTGAAATATCGCCCATCCCATATCATCTGCTAATTGGAGTAAGCCTTGGCTATCACAGGAGTTAGCCGGTGCGACCAATACAACTGTCAACCAGTCCAATCCAACATTGAAGCTGCTGGCAATGGAAAGCGCGTCCTGATTGAACCGCGAGTCTGCTCTCAGCTCAGGTGCTCCTCGCTCGAGGCTACCTATATGTCGTCCAAGGCTTTGCCAGTAGGCAAGGCAAAAAACAGCCACCCCAATCATAACCACCCAGCGGGCATACTGCGGTTCAGCAAGCCGAGAGAGTCCAGTCAGCCAGCCGCTACGCCGTTCTCTATGAAACATTGCCCTACGGGCATATTCAGCAGGGACATTAATGAAGGATGCGGCAACAGGCAAAAGCACTAAGTTAGTTAATATTTTGAACAAAACACCTATAGATGCTGTGATCGCCAACTCGTGGATCATTGGAATCGGAATCATCAACAATGTAATAAAACTGACGAGAGCCGTCACAAGAGCCAGAGTTCCAGGAATAAGCAAGCCTGTAAAGCTGGCACGTGCAGCACCCATTGCCGTATTGCCGGCTGCAAGTTCTCTAACAATAAAATTTATTTGCTGTACACCATGCGAAACGCCGATCGCAAAAACTAAGAAAGGCACTAACACTGCAAGGGGATCCAACCCATAACCGAGTAAATGCAAAGCCCCTAACTGCCAGACCAAAGAGATAAGCGAGCAAAATAGCGGTAGTACAGTAAGCTTAATCGAATGACAATACCAAAATACTGCAAGCGCCGTAAGCACAAACGCCAAAATAAAAAATGGCGTGGAGGCACGACCTTCATCTGCAATGGCTCCTATTTGCTTTGCAAAGCCAATGATCTGTACCTCATAATCGTCATTCTCAAATTTGGTTCGAATCTCACCTTCTAACAACTTATTGAACACAATATAGTCTAACTTCTGGCCTGACCCCGGCTCCTGATCGAATAAATCAGCGGTGACTGCACCACTGGTCTGATCATTCGAAACCAAGGTTCCTATATGCCCACCTCGAGTTGCACGGTCGCGGATCTGGGCGATCACCTCATCGGTAAGACCATTTGGAGCAACATCCCCCCCCGTTACCGGCTGAGCTTCAAAGCCATTCTCGGTTACTTGCGTAAAGAAAACGTTGGGCGTCCACAACGAAGTCACCGACGACCGGTTCACACCCGGTAAAGCACTGATAGCTTCAGTCACATCAAGCAAACGCCGTAACCCATTTTCGTTCCAGATGTCACCGTGCCTGGAGTGCAAAACCACAGTTACCCGATTAGCTCCAAATAGTTGGTCCCGAAATTCATTAAATGTTTTGATGTACTCATGATCTTGAGGCAACTGCTTCTCAAACCCTGCCTCCATTCGCAGCTCCACCGCAAAATAACCTGCAACGAGTGTCGCCAACGCGAATAGGCTGATAACCAGTGCGCGGTGCCCAAACAGCCAAGACTCCAGAATATTAATAACTCTTATTAGCATGAGGACATTACGAACTCTGTCGCACCTCTGAAAGATTATTGGGGTAATCGACCTGCCTTATCAAGCCAGGTCGAATAATACGGCCTAGAATGAACTACTAAGTGAAATACTAACGTAATCACGATCCTGCATCGGATTGGTATCCCCCCCGCCGTAGAATTGCGTGTAATCCAAACGTGCTTTCAACGGAACTTCTGTTTTGAAGTCAATATTCAACGCCGCAGTCATCTGTCCTACATCTCTTGAAAATCCAGGCATTGACTGCGCTGCGATCCCCCATAGGCCCTGGTTAACCGCGAGTTCCGGTGAAACTTTAATTCGCGTGCCAAATACGTTTGCGTAGTTCAACACTAGATCGAAAGCGAGACCTCCAGAGCTTTTTGTCGGCACCTCATAACCAATACTATTAGAATATGGTACGAGGGTGCTATTTAGAGGTGCAGACGCCAAGGGAGCCTGTAGCCGAGAACGGTCTAAATCGGGATAGTAGGCCGCCGCCATTTCAGCCAGCAGCGTACCCTCAGTCGCTCCAAGAAGACCAACTAACCCTCCCCAGCTTGACGACTGCAAAATTTCCATGCCTGACACCGTAAACTGCCACTTCTTGGTCTCTACAAACCCATGACATATAGAGCCACTTGGAAGTCCGGCACAGTCGCCAGATAAACCGGTGTTAAACAACGTCGTTGGATCAATTGCTAAAACTTGATTCGGGCGATAAGCCGCCTCCATCCCCCAGGAGAAATCACCTAATTTTAAATTATAGGAGGCGCCGAATACGTCGCGATTACCGACATATTCAGCAGCGTAGGCAGCCACAGGAAATCCACCCCCGGTATTAGTAGCAACTAGACTATTAGCGTCCATCACATACGAAACCATCGGTAATTTTTCGTGGTAGCGCATGTAATAAAGACCAAACTCGTCACCCGAATCCAAGGCGTACTTCATGCTTATGCCCCACTGGTCAGAGCCCGGCTTGATATCACGACCACGACCAACAGCGAACCCTCTGGCAAGACGCTCTTCAACTGTAAGCGGGCGACCAGTGACAGCGTCTATTGTTCCGTTATCACCACCAATTGCGCCTGGCCCTATAAAGCCGGCCAGCGCATTAGTACCAAAATATAGTGCTTGCCCCCCCGCCCCCAATAAATCTGCGGTATTGAAGAACGTACCGGAGGCAGGCAATGTTGAAGGCTTGAATCCTAGCTCATAAAACGCTTGCACCCCAAGCTTGTCAGTTAAACTGCTGCTAATACTAAACATCGGCCGCGGAATATACAGCTCCTTTAGTTGCACCCCCGCTGCAGTCGCTTTACGTATATCCAGCGGGTTCGCTTCGTTGATACCACCTTGAGTTAAAAGCGCCTCGCCCCAATTGATTACTTGATTGCCGATACGGACACTAGCTGACTGTTCTTGCCACTGAAAACCTTTATCGACGTAGGCGTCCAACAATTCTATATCTGAAACGGCATCATCATGAGCATCACCCTCAATTGATGTCCTTTCCGTATGCGTAACGGAGTAGTCTTTGAACCACGCTGCGCGCAGAAGCACTTTCAGATCGTCTGGCGCTCGTATATAAAGATCATGCACCCCTCGAACGGTGGTACTGAATGGGCGCCCTTTTTTATAATTCAGGTCCCCGTCATCTATATTGACTATGCCAGTCTGATCAAAAACGCCAGAAGCACGAGCCGATGAGCCGCTTGGACACCCCCCGTTGTCATAGCCAACATAGCGGCAACTCGGATTGCCAGTTCTAATCTGAGTCGCAATAGACAAGGTACTGTCAAAACTACCCGATACCCCATTTCCCAAATCAAATAATGCTGCATGGCCTGCCGGGGCGTACTGAAGTAAACATGCCGATGCTAACGTTGCTGCAGGCGACACGCCAAATTTTCGAAGATTAGTACTTATTTTCATTGGAGGAAGCTCCGCTAGTAACTATAAAGTTCAGTACTATCAGCGACCAATCCATCGCCGGAATGCATCAGCGGAAAAATCGCTGGCTTTCAAGTCGTTCGAAAACCGAGCAGGTTTACCGGAGGCGGCAACAATACTTTGCCCGGCATACCGACCAGCTTGAACATCGTATATCGTACTGCCAGCGAGAAAACATGTACCCAATGAATACTCAGGAACCAAATACCCTTCCATAGTACGCCAGGTCTTTCCAGAACTATCATAAAGATCCTGAACGGATATAGTCCAAGTATCTTCATCGACATAAAATACTCGTTTCGGCATTGAGTGCCGTTTCCCTGCTTTGACGGTGGCCTCAACCTCCCACACCCGATGAAGTTCATAACGCACCATGCTGCGCTTTATAAACTCCCCTTGAAACACATCCGTTGCTTTTAGCGTATGGTCATAAAGCGAGAAGGTATTATAAGGAATGAGCAGTTCTCGCTTTCCGATCAGCTTAAAGTCATATCTATCCATTGCGCCGTTGAACATCCAGGCCACATCGGCAGTGATGAGGTTATCCGTATTTAAAATTGGCGCGTCGTACTGATAGTTGGGTGCGCGACGCATCCTGCGTTGAGCAGAAAAATACAAATTAGCTTCTGTAGGCTTATCTATGTAAGAGATGGACGCAACGCCATCACCTGCGACCGACGGAGGTGCCAAAGTTTGCTCTCGCAACGCAGACTCGACATTGCCTACTTCGGTAGGACTTGTTACTGAGGTTGACGCCATCGGAAAATACAACTGATCCAAATAGAGCTGGACCTCACCAAAATCAGTTCCTTTCGAGCCTTTAGGCGGAATGACATTGACAACGTACGTCTCAACAGATGGTCCGTTATAGCGCAGTTTATGGTTCCAAATGATTTCCGCTCCGCTTTTGGGTAAAGGAAATGGATAACCACCACCGACTGCTGCAGTTAGACGATCTTCACCATCAAGAGAGGCAAGGCTTGCATTTTTTTTTGTTTGCTCGGCAACAACGTTCGGGATACCACAACTTCGATGAGATTCAAATACAGCCATACTATAACCAGGCAGCGACTTTACTAGAGCGTATTGTCCGGGTGAAAGCCTGTCCTTGTACTGGTCAGCGCTCCCAACATCAATAATGTAAAGTGGCTTTTCCTTCGAGTATGGATCGACGGGTTTTGCTCCCGCAGACCACCCAGTAGGAGCATGCATTACCGCTCCACCAAATGCAGGAACTCCTCCGCTACTGCTTCCGGCCACTTCAGCGCCAATTGGCGTTAGCTCACTCCCCAGTTTGGCAATATCAGCGCTATTTGGAGATGCATACACAGCGGTCGCGGCAATATATGCGAGAGCAGTCGTTATCATTCGAATTGGTATCATTCTTGTTTCCCCGAAAGTTATCAACCACCATCAGCCCAAAATACTAAATTTTGGATAGCACAGCCCGATAGATAAACTTATTATCGTTTTCCATTAAACCTTCGCACCAAGACTCAGTAAATAGTCAGTACCTGAATGCTACTGACAAACGAATATCAATCTTTAAACCCTGGATCAAGACGTTCAAGCTTTCGAAGCAACCCAGGCCAAGCATCATTGCCCTCCCCAGAGGCCGCTCGCATAATTTCAACTGGAAACGTTTCTAAAATGGGCGTTGGAACTTCAACCAGTTCACAGCCATCCGCCCCTGCCATTACTTGAATACGGCATGCTTTTCTCAAATTATGATGTCGCAGAAACGCATGCTTGGCAAAGTACCCCAACGTCAACAAACCATGGTTGCGAAGAATAAGGTTATTATTGGCTTTCCCCAGCGACGCTTGAAGAGAAGGCATGCGCGCCTCATAGGTTTCGACGCCCTCATAATCGTGATAAGCCAAACCATCACCAATCGCAAATGCCGCCGGTTGTGATATAGGGAGCAGCCCTCTTTTCTGGGCGGCTACGGCAGCACCGAAATCATCATGCGTATGAATAACAAAGTTAGCATCTTCACGAACCGCATGTACCGCTTTCATTACATACCACCCCCCGATGGTAATCTCAAACGGCGTATCCGAAATAATCTCACCATCAAGGGTGACTTTCACCAAACTGGAGGCAGTGATTTCTTCAAACAAAAACCCAAGTGGATTAAAAAGATAGTGCTCACCGATCCGCGCAGAGCAGTGAGTCAGAGACTGATCATCCCACCCCATCATTGGAACCAATCGATACATAGCAGCTAGCTCTACACGCGCCTGCCACTCCTCCTCCGAGACTTTACCCTTTAAAGATGGATACTCAACATCACCGATTTTTAGCATCATCACGTTTTCTCAACTTTCAGTTATATTTCGGCCTTTCAGCAACAGACCGGGCGAATTCGTTAGAAAATTAGTTATTAGGTATTGAAAATTCAGTATTCGATTAAATAAGGACTGGTGCAGTCCCAGTTTTTTGCCGCATCCTTCATGTAGCTAAACGCCGCACTCAGAACAGGGGTCGCCTGTATCAATTCGAGCATTCCACCTGGATGAAGGTCGCAGTTAAAAAATATCGCCTCAACCCCCAGCTCTGAAATGCAATGCTGTACGGGATCGACCCCTCGTGCCGCCAGCTTTAGTATTTCTTCTTCAAGGTCTTCGGCCAGGATCCCGACATGATGCATCCCGAACCCATTGCGCTCGACAAAGTCCCGAAAGACAGATGGCATGTCGTTATGTTGCTGGACGAGCTCAATCTGGTAGTCACCTGAGTAAGCAAAAGCGAGACTGATGTCGCAATAGGCTTGCTCACCTTGATACGTGAGCTTCGAGTATTTTGCGTGCCGGGTGACAAAGAATGGTGCGACGCCGAGCTTCTCAGCCCAGTGCTTGACTGCAAGATCGATATCCTCAACGACATAGGCGATCTGCATCAGGGAACCTGTTGTACATTCAGTCATTGCTTTTCTCCTGTGGGCAGCCTTGATTGTGGCAAAGCTCAGCCACCCATATTTTTATTTTAGTCAGATAATATGGCCGCAAATCTGCTGAAGCAAACGAATTTTTGGGTGTAATCGACATAAATCGTCCTTGACCAGGAATTTTAGCCGTGTAAAGCTAACTTACGCCAGGTTAATGCAAAAAAAATGCCATCTCCAAGCGTGCATGTAAAGGGACATCGAATCTGGGTTTGCCTACGGATAGCGGGCACACAAAAAGCATGAAACGCTGCCTTCCACGAACGATTTTCTTTCGAAAAGGGAGCAACTTGATGAGTAGATGTAGTTTTTTGCACTATTACAGTGCAAGAACTTAACTGAGAAAGCGTTCATCCAGGTCAAAGCAACCAGGGATGACGCTACGAGCAATTCCTGAGCGCTAACAAGAAGAAAATGGAGCTACGGCGAGCACTTAGCGACCCCATCCTCCACAAACAATTGCCTGCCCCCTTCACAAAAATCACAATTTTTGGTGGCCTTACTGACATGAACACTCAAAAACCGAAATACCATGTCTGGTATCCGATCTATACCATTGGAGACCTTGCATCCGGCATCTACTCGGTCACCCCTAGCATTTTGCTGATGTTCTATATGACGAACATATTGGGTATTCCAGTAGCACTGGCAACAGCTGCGGCGTTTCTACCCAAAGTCACCGATCTATTCGCCAATCCATTTATCGGCGCACTGTCCGACCGCACCACGACCCGACTAGGAAGACGGCGCCCTTACATGTTGTTTGCTGCGTTGACAATCCTGCCAAGTTTTGCCTTGATCTGGGTATCGCCATTCTCTTCGGCAACGGTCTCTGCTTTCTTTGTGATCGGTGCCTTCAGCATCTGCACTGTCTGTTTTTCTTGTTTTCCCGTGACGTTCCTGGCGCTTAATTCAGAAATCGCAACCGATTACCATGATCGAACATCGCTGAACTCCTACCGGACGATGTACTCGATGGTGGGATGTCTTCTAGCGGGTGCTGGTGCTCCCCTCATTGTGGAGCATTTTGGTGGAGGCAAAGATGGTTATGCCGCTATGGGGATAGCGATGGGAGCAGTAATGGCCGTTGCCACGATGATTACTTTCGTTACCGCTCGTGAGCCAGCTCGAAAAAATACAACTACCCCACCTTCTTTTCGTCAGATTTGGACCTCAATCTCAAGTAATCGTCCTTTTCTTCTGCTTTTATCTGCGTATTTCCTACACATCGTCGGAGCAGGAGTTACTGGGGCTGCCTTAGCCTATTTCGTAGCCTACATCCTGCAACGTGATACCGACTTCCTTGCACTTCTGTTTCTGCTCTCATTTGGTACATCAGTGCTAGTGATACCACTTTATGTCTGGCTTGGGAGGCTGGTCGGAAAATTTTACGCTTACATTACTGGCTTATGCTTGATTGTCATCTTCTCCACTGCCTATTTTTTTGTGGGCGCCACCACTTCACTTACCACTCTTCTAGCAGTAGTGACCCTTGCAAGTATGCACGAGGGAGGCATTCAAGTTTTTACCTTCTCAATGCTGGCAGACTGCATTCGAGAAAACACTACATCAGACACTGAGCTAACAACGGAAGCTATGTACAACGGCATTTTTATTGCGGGAGAAAAGCTAGGATTCGCCACAGGAGCCCTTTTGAGCGGCGCGATTTTCATGGCCACCGGTTTGGTCGAAACGACTGAAGGCTTCATCGACCAGCCGGGAAGCGCACTTTCAGGGATTAGCATGTCTGTTTCACTTATTCCCGCGGCGTTGAACCTCATAGCAGCCCTGATTTTCATTTTTTACAAAGCATTTGATCAACGAGTCGTAAAATTAAACGCGTGCATCACAACGTCTTAAAATTGTCATCGCAGCCTGGATCATGCAACCAATGACAGCCCTTTGCCTGTTAGGGAAAGGGTTTTTAATCATTAACACCTCTATTGAAAGTTTTTTCTTCAACCTATAAATCTCACTAGTGCATTGCTCTCGAAATAATTTACTTAGTATTTACTATATCCGCCCCCTCACGCACTAGTTGAGCTTTGCTCAGTTGCTACGCTCCCTTAGCACTCCAAACGCAGAGGGTCGGCTCAGCGTCGCCTGACGCTAAGAACGTTGTAATGGATCTCTTCAGCTCAAGCACAGAAGCAAATTTGCCATCACGGATGTACGCCGCAGTGTCTTGAGAGAAGCGCTTCTCCACGCTCATACATGAGCAGCACGGCCCATGGTTTATGGGCGGTGGTCGAGGAAATGCCCGCCGCCCTTGCCATGCTCTGATAGCTCCAGCACGGTTTCCCGATGCAAGGTCGCTTGACCTGTTCCAAGACACCGCGGACGGCCGCCGAAGGCAATGATGATTTGCGTCCCAGCTTATCGTCCAACGGTTGATGTGCCTGGAAACACTGAACGACTGAGTAATTGTTGTGCAGGAGAAGCCGCTCAGCCGCGCAATGTTATCTCGGGTTTCGCTTTCGGCGGCCAATAGGATTATGCCTACACGCCCACCCTCCCTGTACGCGACGGTCGCAGAGCGGACTCGCCGTTTCAGCTTAATTGTTTCTTCGGGGGAAGCGTTATGTCCGGGGCGCCACTGCAGGCTCCCCAAGGCAAGGATGACGGTTGAAGTTTAGAGGAGATTATCAATAACTTATTTCGAGAACGGCACACTGGCTTGACCATCGGACCGGGTCAACAGGGAAATCAACCGCCAATACACGATAAACATATAACTGGAGGCCTACATCGGAAATTCCGCGCTGATCAGCGTGCCACCCTGTGCGCGATTGCTAGCAGCAATGGTGCCGCCATGAGCCTGGCAGATCGCACGGGCGATGGACAGGCCTAACCCGCTACCGCCCGAATAACGCGCCCTGGAGCGCTCCGCCCGCCAGAAGCGGTCAAATACACTGTCCAGGTGCTGTGTTTCAATACCCGGCCCTCGGTCACCGATCTCAATCACAACGCGCTCTTCGAATTGACGCGCCATGATGTCCAATTCCCCTCCCCCTGCCGCATAGCGCAACAGGTTGTCGACCAGGATATTCAGCACCTGGCCAAGTCGATCGCGATCGGCATGGATACGAAACCCGTCCGCAATACTTACCTGCGTTTGCACGCCTGCCTCATCCAAATACGGCTGGAACCAGGCCAGCCGTTCGCTCACCAAAGCCGCCAGGGAAAAGTCGCTGCATTCAAGCACTAGCCGCCCCGCCCTGGCCATAGACAACAGATGCAGATCATCCACCAGTTTCCTGAGTTGATCGAGTTGTCGCTTGACCATGCCCAACTGCGCAGCGTTACTGGGGAAGACCTCATCAAGCATGCCCTGCACGCGCCCCATGGCGGCATTCAACGGTGTCCGCAGTTCGTGGGCGATGACCGCGCTGGACTCATGCACATCCCGCTCATAACGCTCCAATTGCGTCGTCATGCTGTTGAAGTCGCTGACCAGCCGTTGCAGCTCGTCGGGTGCGTCGCGGTGAACCGGCAGGCGCGTCAGGAAATCACCGCCGGCGACCCGACGCGCGCCCTGGGCTATCGCCGAGAACTGGCTGGACAAGGGGCGCGAAAACCACAAGCCACAGACGATGATGATCGGGATGGCGGCCAGCACCAGACCGACCAGGATCAGCCAGTCACGATTGGCGATGTTCGGCTGGAAGAACTCCACCGGGTAATATTCGGCGACCAGCTGGCGCAAGCGTACCTCGTTGAGCTGCGGCTCGGCGCGCAGTTGTAGCAACTCCTTGCGCGCCGCCGGCGGCAAGTGTTGCAAAAAATACCGGTCAGACAGTTTGAAGTTGATCCACATGC
>NZ_JASBQZ010000020.1:0-84301 GCF_029960685.1 Pseudomonas sp. AL10 | reverse complement strand
CAATGGTTTCCCACTCGGGGCCGGCGAAGCGTTGGAGGACGTTGTCGATGACATCCGTGGGAGTAATGGTCCCGTCGAAGTCACACACGATATGCCAGTTGATCATCTGCCTTTCCTTTAGGTAAAGGGCCTTGGAGGAGCGCGCTGTATGCGCTTGCCAAGGGATAGAGCAGGGACTGTGCCAACTGGCGAAAACCCCGCAGGGCTGGGGGTTGGCGCGAAATGCGCAGCGATATATGTCGCAGGAGCTACAATTTTTGTAGCTTGCTACAAACAACATGAGTGCTTGCGCAGGCGCGCCGGTTTGCGCGTTCATGCGCGCCTGCCCACCTTCAGGAAACGTCCCCATGTCCAAGTTCGCTGCTGCTGTATTCACCGGTTTACTTGGAGGGTGGGGCCTTTGCAGTGCCGCATGGGCAGAGGGCATCACGGGCGATGTGGGCGCGGGCCTCAGCTATCAGCCCCACGACCCCAGCGGCAGCCGCTACGAAACCCGGCCTGTGCCGTACCTGGACCTGGATTGGGGTGACGTCAGCCTGAGCACCGATGACGGCCTCACCTGGAGCGCCCTGGATACCCACGGCCTTACCGCTGGCCCCTATATCAACTACCTTTCGGGGCGCACCTCCAACGGCGAGTTGCAAGGCCTGCGCAACGTGTCGGACATGGCGGAAGTGGGCGGTTTCGTCCAATACGCCCCGGCCAATTTCTGGCGGGTCTACGCGCAATTGGGCCAGGCCGTGGGCGGCGGGCATTCCCAGAGCGGCGCCCTGGGTAAAATCGGCGGCGAACTGGGTTACCCCTTGGGTGGAGGGATTATCGGCAGCAGCGGCCTGGTTGCGCATTTTGCCGATGCGCGCCAGACCAATACCTTTTTCGGCGTAGACCACAACGAAGCTGTCGCCTCGGGCTTACGGCCGTATAACGCGAGCGGCGGCTTTCAGAACGTGACGCTGAGTCAAAGTTTTTCCTTCCCCCTGGCGCCCCATTGGTCACTGCTGACCAGTGCCAGCTGGGTACACCTGGTGGGGTCGGCGGCCAAGAGCAGCATCGTCAAAGAGGCTGGCCAGGTGAATCAGGGCCAGGTGCAGACGGCGATCAGCTACACCTTCGACTGAATTACCCGGGAGCAAAATGTGGGAGCGGGCTTGCTCGCGAAAGCAGTGTGTCAGTCAGCTAATATTTAACTGATCCACCGCATTCGCGAGCAAGCCCGCTCCCACATTGGGCCTGCGTTCATAGCACTATTTTCAGTGTTCTTCGCCCTCAGCCAAAAGGGCGATACCACCGATAATCACCACCACGCCTACCCAATGCAACGCGCTGATGTGCTCGCCCAGCCCCAGCCAAGAACCCAGCAATACGGCCACAAACACCAGCGAACTCAGCGGAAACGCCAGGGACAAACTGCTACGCCGCAGAATCAGCATCCACACAAAAAACGCCCCGAGATAGCTGGCAATCGCCGCCAGAATTCCCGGGTTGCGCGCCACGTCGGCCAGCCATTGCCAACTGAAGTCCATCGGCCCCAATTGATCGCCGGCCACCTTGGTGAACAATTGCCCTGCGCTTTCGGTGGCGATCAGCAATGCCCATAGCACCAGGGTGCCAAGCCGCCCATGCAGCCAGCCAGTATTGATTGTCTGCGTTGTCATGCCTGGTTCCCCGCGATTGCTACCAACATCACACCCAACGTGATCACCAACGTGCCCAGCCAGCGACGTCGGCTGACGGTTTCCTTGAGCACCACCCTGCCCGCCAACACCACCAGGCAATAGGCCAACGCCGCCAGCGGAAACAGCAGACTCAAGGGCGCACGGGACAGCGCTTCGAGCCAGACAAAAAACTCAATCACATAGGCGCCGACGCCGGCCCACAACAGCGGCGCATTGAACACCTGGCCCCAGAACGCACGCAGGCGAAAACCGCCATCGAGTTGCGGCAAACGGTCCACGCCCAATTTGAAACACAGCTGGCCAATCACATCGAGGACGATGGAAAACGCCAGTAACAACACCACGGTCAGGGTCACGGGAACAGCTCCTCAAACAGGTCGATCAAGGCTTCATTGGTTGCAGCATTACGCTGCAAGTCTTGCGGGCTCCAGCGCTCCGGTGGCGGCTGATCAGACTTGGCTTCCCAGCGCTTGAACGCGTTGCTGAACGCCGGTGTGGCGAACTCACCGCAGACGTCGATGCCAATGATGCGTTTACCCGCCGCCAACGCTCGCAGGGCCTGGAGCAAATGGGTCAGGCGCATGCCGCCCTGGTCCCAGTTGGTCGCGGCGTCTTCACTGGCCAGCACATCTTTGTCGATGGTGATCCAGATCGCTTCGGTGGGCAGGCTGGCAATCATCTGGTCGAGGAAAGCCGCCCAATCCAGGTCCGCCAAGTTGCGCCAATGCAGGTGGTTTTCCTGTTGCTGGTGGCCGGCGCCGTCCCCCACCCGGCCCCAGACCTTGGACGGCGGATGCTGCCAGGGAAACAACTGCAAACGCCCGCGCTTGAGGGCGCCAAGGTTGCCGCCGCGCAGTTGCGGGTTATGCAGGTCATCGCTGCACGGGCCGAGGGTGACGATGCGTTGGATCGCCGGCATCTTCAGCGCCCGGTTGACCCACGAACCGCAGTGCCGCTTGGGCGCAAAGCGCACCCAGTCGGGGTGGTTGTCAAAGTGGATCAGGCTGATGGGCTCTTTGAGGTCGGCCAAAAAGGCCGGCGTAAGGTGGTGATAATCGCCGGAGCCAACAAACAGGATTTCCGGGCGCGCGTCACGGGGCCGAGGCCGCTGGGCCAGGCGCTCGACGAAACGCTTCCAGGTTTTTTCGGTGGACCACAAACGCAATTTCGGGCCCAGGTCCAGCAGGTCCAGGCGCGTGGCCCGACCGCTGGCCAACCGCCGGGCAATCGGTGCCTGGCCGGTGAGGCTGTGGTCAAGGTCAAGAATATTCAAGGTAAGTTACACCCCTAATGGCAGCGCCCAACCGCAGGCCGGTTGGGCTTTAGGGGGGTAATGCAAGGGATGGGCCAGCGCTTGGATGAGCGCCATTTTTGCAAACAATGAGTATCAAGTGTGGGAGCTGGCTTGCCTGCGATAACGGTGTGTCAGCCAGCCCATTTGCAACTGACAGTCCGCTATCGCAGGCAAGCCAGCTCCCACATTTTGCTCCGTGTTCGGTTTCAGGATTTCGATTCGTTGATGATCTGGCGAATCGCACCCACGAAGGCTTCAGCCGGTTGCCCACCGCTCACCGCATATTGGTCATTGAAGACAATGGTCGGCACCGAACTCACCCCACGGGAAACCCACAGCTGTTCCTGCTCACGGACTTCGGCGGCGTATTCATCGCTGGCAAGAATCTCGGCGGCGCGCGCAGTGTCCAGCCCTACGCTCTCGGCGATGATCGCCAGGGTCGCGTGATCGGAAGGGTCCTGGCCATCGCTGAAATACGCCTTGAACAGCGCTTCCTTGAGGTTGTACTGCAGCCCCTCCAGCCCAGCCCAATGCAATAGGCGGTGCGCGTCGAAGGTGTTGTAGATACGGCTCTGGCCGTCGGTGCGGAACGCAAAGCCCAATGCGGCGCCCATGTCGCGGATGCGCGCACGATTAGCCTGGGACTCTTGCGCCGTGGAACCGTACTTTTCGGTAATGTGCTCGACGATGTTCTGCCCCTCGGCGGGCATGTTCGGGTTCAGTTCGAACGGCTGGAAATGGATCTCGGCCTGCACCTCGCTGCCGAGCTGGTCGAGGGCTTCGGTCAGGCCACGCAGGCCGATGATGCACCAGGGGCAGGATACGTCGCTGACGAAATCGATTTTCAGGGGAGTACTCATGATGGGCAACCTCGCGGGCATTGATGCGCAGAAAGCTTGCACGATACACCACCTTCACAGCACCTTCGAAGGCTCGCTCAAATCGATCTGCGCCCAATGCGCGCCATCCTGGCGATGGGCTTGCAGGTAGGGCAGCACCGCCGCCAACAAGGGTGCCTTGAACGCTTCCTGAAAACGGTGGGCCAGGCCGGGAATCAATTTCAACTGGCTGCCCTGGATATGCGCGGCCAGGTGCACGCCGTGCATCACCGGCAGCAAGGGGTCGGCGGTGCCGTGGACGACCAACGCAGGCACGCGCAGTTGGTTGAGCAAGGGCACACGGCTCGGCTCGGCCAGGATCGCCATGATCTGGCGCTTCACGCCTTCGGGGTTGAAGGCGCGGTCATAGGACAGCGCCGCCTGGTGCAGCAACGCCTGGCGATCGTCCTTGATATCCGGGCTGCCCAACGCCGCGAGCAAATCCGCCTGTTGCTCCAGCGCCACCTCACGGTTGGGCGCGCTGCGCCGCGACAGCAATTGCACCAGCGCCGCGTTCGGCGCGGGCAGGCCCTCGGCGCCGGAGCTGGTCATGATCAGGGTCAGGCTTTCCACACGCTGTGGCGCCATGGCCGCCAGGTGTTGAGCGATCATGCCGCCCATGCTCGCGCCGAGTACGTGAAATTGCTGCACCTGCAGCGCATCCATCAACCCCAGCGCGTCGTCGGCCATATCAGTCAAGGTATAAGGCGCGGCCACCGGCAGGCCGAGTTTGTAGCGCAGCACTTCGAAAGTCAGGTTGGCGCTCGCCGGCGCCTGCCGCCAAGTGGACAAGCCCACATCGCGGTTGTCGTAGCGAATCACCCGGAAACCTTGTTCGCACAGGGCCACCACCACTTCATCCGGCCAGTGAATCAACTGCCCGCCCAGGCCCATCACCAACAGCAACGCAGGGTCGGACGCACGGCCGATACTTTGATAGGCGATGCTCACCTGAGCCAGGTCGACCGTTTGGGTCGGGACATTGACATCACATCGAGAAGCCGCAAAGGACGGCAGGCCGAACAGTAGAGCGGCCACAAAAAACAACGCACGCATGAAAAACACCAAAACGCAGAACCCCAGTAGAGCGCGAGTCTGATGAAGTTTGTTCAAGCGCGCTGCCACAGTTCGATGACAGTTTGATGAAGAGTGCCCAGTGGTCATGGTCGACACGCTCCACAACATGAGACAAAATCAAGCAATCCGTTTTAATCGCAAATTTTCTTCATGGAGCGCCTGTGCTCGAAATCCGTCACTTGAAAACCCTGCACGCCTTGCGCGAAGCCGACAGCCTGGTGGAGGCCGCCGAACGCCTGCACTTGACCCAGTCCGCCCTCTCCCACCAGTTCAAAGAGCTGGAAGAGCGCCTGGGTATGCCGCTGTTCGTGCGCAAGACCAAACCGGTGCGTTTCACCAGCGCCGGCCTGCGCCTGCTGCAATTGGCCGACGCCACCCTGCCGCTGTTGCGCGGTGCCGAGCGCGATATTGCGCGGCTGGCCGGGGGCACCGCCGGGCGCTTGCACATGGCAATCGAATGCCACAGCTGTTTTCAGTGGCTGATGCCGACCATCGATCAGTTCCGCGATGCCTGGCCGGAAGTCGAGCTGGACCTGGCCTCCGGCTTTGCCTTCGCGCCGCTGCCGGCCCTGGCCCGTGGCGACCTGGACCTTGTGGTGACCTCCGACCCGCTGGAACTGCCGGGCATCACCTACGTGCCGCTGTTCACCTACGAAGCCATGCTGGCGGTGGCCAACCAGCACCCGCTGGCGAACAAGTCTTACATCGTGCCGGAAGACCTGCTGACAGAAACCCTGATCACCTACCCGGTGGAACGTGACCGCCTGGACATCTTCACCCGCTTCCTGGAACCGGCCGACGTTGAACCGGCCCAGGTTCGGACCTCGGAGCTGACCGTGATGATGATGCAACTGGTGGCCAGTGGTCGTGGTGTGTGCGGCATGCCCCACTGGGCGCTGCATGAATACAGCTCGCGCGGGTATGTGAAGGCCAAGCGGTTGGGCGAGAAAGGGTTGTTCGCCACGTTGTATGCGGGCATTCGTGCCGACATGCTCGATGCGCCTTACATGCGCGACTTCTTGCTGACGGCCAAGGACACCTCGTTTTCCACGCTGGATGGCGTCAGCGCGGTGCGTTGAGCGGGCTCTGAGTGTGCGGGCTAGCGTGGGAGCTGGGCTTGCCCGCGATGCTTGCACCGCGGTGTTTCAGTTACACCGTGGTGATGCTATCGCAGGCAAGCCAGCTCCCACAGTCCACCTGCAGTTCGCGCCACATGTGGATCTTGTCGAAGTACTCCACGCCTACCCGCACAGCCAATGGCTCCAGGCCGTACTGAATGAAACCGCAGCGCTGGTAGAGCGCAAAGGCGGCGTCATTGCCGGCGGTGACGGTCAGTTGGATCAATTTGAGGCGCGGGTGGCGACGGGCTTCTTCCAGTGCGGCTTGCACCAGTTGCCGCCCAAGCCCCTGCTGTTGATAAGCCTCGGTCACGTACATGCCGAACAAGGTCACCTTGTGCCGGGCCTTCTCCCGTGGCTCAAATGCAAGGCCGACAATACCCGCCAACTGATCGCCGTCGAAGGCGCCAAACAGCCGGTCCAGCGGGCTGCCGAGGCGCTTTTCCCACCAGCTCAAGGGCATCAAGGCACGTTCGGCCACGCTGGAGGTGAACGCCTGGGGATAAGCGCCATACGCCTGTAGCATCAACGCCCGGTATACGGGTGCGTCGGGAGCCTCCAGCGGGCGAATGATCATGCGTCGATCAGCGACGCGCGGTAGAGCGGCAGGATCGTATCGCGGGTCAGCGGCGCCAATTGCAGGCCGCCATCGCCCGTGGGGTCGATCCAGCGGATTTCTTCAATTTCCGCCGCTGGCGTGACCGCAACGTCGATCTGCACCTGGAACAGCTCGGCCTGCACGGTGAAGCCCGGTTCGTTGGCGGCAGGCGCCGAGAATTGGCCGAGGTACGTGGCGTCCTCGACCTTGATGTGCAGGTTCAGCTCTTCATACAGCTCACGGGCCAGCGCCTGGACGGGTTGTTCGCCTGCGTCGATCTTGCCGCCAGGTTGCATGAACGCCTGGGTGCCGCGCTTGCGCACCAGCAGGGTCTGGCCGGCTTGGTCAATGAGGATGGCGGCGGCGATGCGGATGGTTGAATCATTCATGAAAGAATCGAGGTCTCTTCGGGCTGTTTGATAAATACGCTGTACTTGGCGCCTTCCATCGCTTCGAACGCGATCAATTTGTCCACCAGCGGCAAGTTAAGCACCTTGCCAGCATTGAGCAGCAGCATGCCGTTATCGGCATTGAGGTTACGGGCCAACACCATGCCGGCCTCAAGCTCACGGGTCGTGAGGACTTTGACCGTGGGGTCGCCCAGGGTCACGTCGCTGAGGAAGGTGGCGCAGGCCTGCACAAAATCTTCCACCAACGCCGGGTCATACAGGCGCCCGGCGTACTTGCGGATATACAACAGCGCTTCGTCGCTGTTGAGGTGTCGCTCCAGGATCAAGCCTTTCTGCAATTCGATAAAGTCCACCGCCAGCTTCAGCAGCCGTGAACCGGGCGGGATGGTATCGCCCTTGAGGTGGTCGGGAAACCCCGTGCCGTCCCAACGTTCCTGGTGATGACGAATGATCCGCGCCGCATCCTTCATCGGCTCCAGGGTCATCAGCAACGACTCGCTCTGCCCCGGATACTCACGGTACAAGCCACGGTCGGTGCTATGCAGTTTGTCTGACGGTGCAACCATCATGCTGTCGGTCCAGCTCAACTTGCCGATGTTGTACAACGCGGCGGCCATGGTCAGGTCACGGGTGCTGGATTCGTCCATGGACTGGGCGGCGCAATACACGCGGATCAACTCGATCAACGCACGGTTGGTCTGTTTGTCCTTGGGCAAGCGCAGGTTGGCCAGCAGCGAGAATACTTCGGTGCCGGTCACGTAGCTGCGCTTGAGCTCGTCGTAGGCCAGGTCGAGCATGTCGGCGGTTTGTTGCAACTCGGCGGTACGCGCCGCCACACGTTTTTCCAGGGTGGCGTTGAGCAGCTTGAGCTGTTCGGTCTGGTCTCGGGCCAGGCGTTCAAGCCGTTGGTGCTCGAGGGTTTGCTGCAACACCAGTTGCAACTCCTCGTCGTTCCAGGGTTTGCTGATGTAGCGGTGGATCTGCCCGTCGTTGATCGCCTTGATGATGGTGGTCAGGTCGGCGTAGCCGGTGAGCAGGATGCGGCTGGTGGCGGGATACAGGCGGTGGACCTCGGCCAGCAGCGTGGCGCCGTCCATGCCGGGCATGCGCGCATCGCTCATCACCAGATCGATAGGCCGGGTCGCCATGATCTCCAGCGCCTGGGCGCCGCTGGTGGCCAGTACCACGTCATAGGGCTGGCCGCGCAACAGGCGGCGCAGGCTGTTAAGGATCGACTCTTCATCGTCGACCAGCAAAACAGCGGACTTCGTAGCGAGTTGTTCATCCATGGCGACTCTGCCTTCAAATTAAACGAAGTTAAGCTAAATAGAATCCGCACAATACAAAGCGCGATTGATTTGACGCCAACTGGCCGTCGATATCAAGGGAACTCAACTATGCTGCACTGCATGCTCGCGCCCCGTTCAGTTGTAGAACCAGGGAAGGAATTATCATGCCATCAAGCCTTTTGCACGTGCCGAGTGCGCCATGAGGACGGAATCGGGCCGGGCCAACCGGCGCATCCTGATCGTGGATGACACGGCTTCGATCCACCAGGATTTTCGCAAGATCCTCTGTGCCGACGAGCATGGCGAGCCCTCCCTCGATACCCTGGAGTCCGCCCTGTTCGGCACCACCGCACCGGTGCGCCAGGCGTTTGACCTGGACTCCGCCTACCAGGGCCAGGAAGCCTTGGCACTGGTCAAGAAAGCCCTCGACGCCCACTCGCCCTACGCCATGGTGTTTATCGACATGCGCATGCCCCCTGGCTGGGACGGCCTGCACACCATCGAACAGTTGTGGGAGGCGGACCCCAGCCTGCAAATCGCGCTTTGCACGGCCTATTCCGACTATTCCTTCGAGGCCATCGAAGCGCGCCTGAAATACAACGACCAACTGCTGATCCTGAAAAAGCCCTTCGACCACCTGGAAATCCGCCAGATGGCCAGCGCCCTGACCTGGAAATGGCAACTGGCCCAGGGCGCGGCCCTCAAGGTGATCAGCCTGGAGCGCACCATCGAGGAACGCGTGCAGGAGCTGCTCAAGGTCTCGCACTTATTGCAATACGACGCCCTGACGGAGTTGCCCAACAGCACGTTGCTGGGCGACCGCCTGACCCAGGCGATCGCCTTGGCCCGCAGGCACGACACGCAACTGGCGGTGATGTTTCTGGGGCTCGACCGCTTCAAGCGCATCAACAACGCCCTGGGCTATCCGGCAGGCGACGAGGTGCTGGCGCAGGTGAGCCTGAGCCTGGTGGCGGCGGTGCGGGCGTCGGATTCGGTGTTTCGTTACGGCTCCGACGAGTTCGTGGTGCTGCTCAACGATATCCAGCATCCCCAGCAAACCCAGCACATTGCGCAAAAGGTACTCAATGCCGTCAGCGCGACTCGCCATGTCGCGGGGCATGACCTGAGTGTGAGCGCCAGCCTGGGCATCAGTATTTACCCCGATGACAGCGACAATGCCGTGGGTTTGCTCAAGCACGCTGAAAC
Source organism: Pseudomonas sp. AL10 (assembly GCF_029960685.1). Taxonomy (NCBI): domain Bacteria; kingdom Pseudomonadati; phylum Pseudomonadota; class Gammaproteobacteria; order Pseudomonadales; family Pseudomonadaceae; genus Pseudomonas; species Pseudomonas sp. AL10. Next base: position 74,755 of record NZ_JASBQZ010000020.1, on the reverse strand, counting down.
CGCGATGCGCACCAGCAAAGAACGCGGCCCGGGGGATCTCAGCTTTTACACCGAAGACATGAACCTGCGCGCCCAGCACCAGCAAAACCTGGAAAGCGCGATCCGCCAGGCGCTGGACCGCGATGAGTTTGTGCTGCATTACCAGCCCAAGCTGGCGCTGGAGACCGGGCGCATCGTCGGTGCGGAAGCGCTGACACGCTGGTTTCGACCGCAGTCGGGTTGGGTCAGCCCGGCGGAGTTCATTCCGGTCGCCGAAGACAGCGGCCTGATCGTACGCCTGACTCAGTGGGTACTGCGCCAAGCCTGTACACAGGCCCAAGCCTGGCGCGAGATGGGCCTGGCGCCCCTGCGCATGTCGGTGAACATCTCGGCGATCGACTTTCGCCAACGGGACTTCGTCGACAACCTGGCCGCCATCCTTAAGAACACCGGCCTGCCGCCCACCCAACTGGAACTGGAAATCACCGAAAGCGTGCTGATGCAGAACGTCGACGAAACCGTGGAAACCCTGCAAAAGATCAAGGCCATGGGCATCCGCCTGGCCCTGGACGATTTCGGCACTGGCTACTCCAGCCTCAGCTACCTGCGGCGCTTTCCCATCGACGTGCTGAAGATCGATCAATCCTTCGTGCGCGGCCTGCGCATCAATAGCCAGGACGAACAACTGATCAGCGCTATCATCGGCATGGGCAAGAGCCTGGAACTGAACATCATTGCCGAAGGCGTGGAAACCGTCGACCAACTGAATTTCCTCAAAGCCCAGCAGTGTGAGGAGGGCCAGGGTTTTCTGTTCAGCAAGGCGCTGCCTTCGAAAGATTTCGTGCAGTTGCTGCAAACGGATAGCGCGACACTGATGCCCGATCAATAAAATAAATAGCCCTGGGCCTGCAAGGAGTGCTCGCTTGAGCAACGTCGTAAACCACCGTTCTGGCCTGATGTTCGCGTTATGCCTGTGCACTACATCGCTCGCAGCCGCGCCACTGAACGAAGCGCTCAAGCCCTTGCCGACGGTTCCAGTACTGGACCCGGCCAAGGTTGAGCTGGGTCGCCAGCTGTTCAATGAGCCGCGCTTGTCGGTCAACAACACCTTGTCCTGCGCCAGCTGTCACCCACTGACCAGCGGCGGCGCCGACAACAAGCCGTTCTCCATTGGCTTTGACGGCAAGCCGGTGCAGATCAATACCCCTTCTGTGTTCAACGCCAGCCTTAATTTCAAACAGTTCTGGAACGGTCGGGTGGACACGTTGGAGGCCCAGGTCGAGCAGGTGGTGATCAGCCCGGTGGAAATGGGCAGCGACTGGAAAACCGTGGTGCGCAACCTGTCTGCCCTGCCCGCCTACCAGAACGCGTTCGAACAGGCCTATCCCGATGGCGTCACCGCTTCCAATGTGCAAAATGCCCTGGCCACCTACGAGCGCACGCTGCTGACACCCAACTCGCGGTTTGACCAATACGTGCTGGGCAACACCGATATCCTGACCCGCCAGGAAAAATACGGCTACCAACGCTTCAAGGATTACGGCTGCATCGCCTGTCACCAGGGCGTGAACATTGGCGGCAATATGTTCCAGAAGTTCGGTGTGATGGGCGACTACTTCAAGGCCCGCGGCAACCCGCTGGAATCGGACCTGGGGCGCTACCTGCTGACCCAGGATGAAGAGGACCGCCATGTATTCAAGGTGCCCAGCCTGCGCAATGTGGCCGTCACGGCGCCGTACTTCCACGACGCCTCGGCCAGGACGCTTGAGGAGGCGGTTGACGTGATGTTCAAGTACCAGTTGGGGCGCAACCCGTCCCAGGAAGACAAGGACCTGATTATCCAGTTTCTCAAGACCCTGACCGGCGAATGGGCGGGCAAACCGCTATGAGACGCTTGTCACGCCGACGTATCAGCCAGATCCTGCTAGGCCTCATCACCCTGTTACTGGCCTCCACCCTGGTATTTTTGTACCTCAAGTCTTCACGCGACCAGACGGCCACTTATACCCAGTCGCGCGACTTGATCCGCCAACTCCAGCAGCTCAATGCCCAGTGGGACAGCGAAGTACTCAAGGCCAGGATCGCGATCACCCACAACTACGACCCACTGGTCACACCGCTGACCGAAATGACCCGCATCGGGGCTGAACTGGAAAGTCGCGACACCTACCACAGCGCAGCCGACCTGCCCGGTTGGCAAGCCAGCCATGCGGCGTATCTGAGGGCCATCGAGGAAAAAGCCCGGTTGGTCGACCAGTTCAAATCCCACAACGCAGTGCTGCGTAACTCATTGGCTTTTTTGCCGACGGCCGAAGACGACATCCAGGCCCAATTCAACAGCATGACCGACGAAGGCCGGCTGCAGCTGCAAAGCGTGGCCACCGACACTTACGACCTGCTGCTCAGCAGCCTGGAGTTTGCCCAGGTCACCAGCGACGAACGTGCCGCCGATATCCTGGTGGGCCTGGGCAAACTGGCCATCAACCAACAAAGCCTGCCCAGTGAGTTCCAGGCACCGGTGGAGATCCTCAGCAATCATATTTCGCTGATCCTGCGCGAACAGCCACTGGTCAACAGCCTGCTGGAGCGGATTGCCGCCGTGCCGGTGGCCGAACACCTCGATGACTTGACCACCCACCTCAATCAGGACCAGCAAGCCACAGACCTCATCGACCATCAATACCATCGCTACCTGCTGATCTTCTCGACCTTGCTTGTGGTGCTGCTGCTCTACCTGGCGGTGCGCCTGTTGCGCAGCTTCGCCGAGATAAACCGCGTCAACCGCGCGTTGCAGGCCGCCAACGAAACCCTGGAGCAACGCGTGGAGCGGCGCACGCAACAGCTCAAGGATGCCCAGAGCGAGCTGATGGACAGCGCCCGCCAGGCCGGCATGGCAGAGATCGCCACCAACGTGTTGCACAACGTCGGTAACGTGCTCAACAGTGTGAATATCTCCGCCGATCTGGTCAGACGCAAGTTGCGCGCCAGCAAGGCGCTCGGCCTGGGCAAGGCCATGCAGTTGATCAACGCCCATCAGGGCGACCTGGGCACCTTCCTTACCGAGGATGAAAAGGGCAAGTTGCTGCCGGGCTATCTGAACCAGTTGGTCGAAGCGATTGCTGTCGAACAGCAAGGCATGAGCGATGAGCTGGCGCAGTTGAGCAAAAGTGTGGACCACATCAAGGACATCGTCTCGACCCAGCAATCCTATGCGGGTGCGTCTACCTTGCTGGAGCCGGTCAATATCAGCGCCTTGATGGACGACGCCCTGCGCATGAACGCCGGCGCGCTGAGCCGTCACCATGTCACTGTTGTGAAGGCGTACGCCCCGGTGCCGGAGATTTTGGCGGACAAGCACCGGCTGCTGCTGATCATGGTCAACCTGATCAGCAATGCCAAATACGCCATGGACAAACTGTCTGAGCGGCCACGGCAAATCACCCTGGCGGTGGAATCGGTAGGCGACGAGACCCTGAAGATCAGTGTGAAGGACGATGGCGAAGGCATACCGCCCGAGAACATGGCACGCATCTTCACCCACGGTTTTACCACCCGCAAGGAAGGCCACGGCTTCGGCCTGCACAGCTGCGCCCTGGCCGCCGTGGAAATGAACGGCCAGCTCAGCGCCCACAGCGACGGGCCGGGCCTTGGCGCCGTCTTCACCTTGACCATCCCCTTGACCCTTGCCGGAAGCAGCTCATGAACCAACCTCCCAACCGGCGCATCCTGCTGATCGATGACACACCGTCCATTCATGAGGATTTTCGCAAGATCCTGATGCCCGACGAAGCCTCAACCGAAGCGCTGGATGAGATGGAGTCGGCACTGTTTGGCGACGCCGCCAAACCTCAAGCCCAGGCATTCGAGCTGCACGGCGCTTACGGCGGCGAGGAAGGCCTGGGCTTGCTGACCAGCGCCATGGCGCAACAGCGCCCCTATGCGTTGGCCTTCGTTGACATGCGCATGCCCCAGGGTTGGGACGGCGCCAAGACCATTGAAGAACTGTGGAAAGTCGCCCCCGACCTGCAAGTGGTGGTGTGTACCGCCTACTCGGACTATTCCTGGGATGACCTGTTGTTTCGCCTGCACGCCCACGACCGCCTGCTGATCCTGAAAAAACCCTTCGACAACATCGAAGTCCAGCAAATGGCCAACACCCTGGCCAACAAATGGGACATGGCCCGCCGCGCTTCCCTGCAAACCTCGCAGCTGGAGCGGTTGGTGGAAGAACGCACCCAAGCGCTGCAACTGGAAATTGAAGAGCGCAAGCACCTGGAAAGCCAACTGGTGCAGTCGGAAAAACTCGCCTCGCTGGGGCAACTTGCGGCCGGCGTCGCCCATGAGATCAACAACCCGGTGGGCTTTATTTCCTCCAACCTCAGCACCCTCGACAGCTACTTCAAGCAGCTGCAACAGATGCTCGATGCCTACCAGCACAGCGAAGCGCACATCGGGGCGCCAGAACATCGCGAACCGCTCACGGCATTGCGCAACGAGCTGGACCTGGATTTTCTCAAGGACGACATTCCGATCCTGATCCGCGAATCCAAGGACGGTATCGGCCGTGTGGTGCAGATCGTCAAAGACCTGAAGAACTTCTCACGGGTGGATAACGACCAGACCTGGCAATTTGCCAACCTGCAGCAAGGCATCGATTCGACGCTGAACATCGTCGCCAGCGAACTCAAGTACAAGGCCGATGTGGTCAAGCACTACGCGTCGCTGCCGGAAATCGAATGCCTGGCCTCCCAGCTCAATCAGGTGGTGATGAACCTGGTGATCAACGCCGCACAAGCCATGGGCCCTGAGCGCGGCACCATTACCATCAGCAACGGAGTGGAAGGCGAAAACGTCTGGCTGGAAGTCGCAGACAACGGCTGTGGGATTGCCCCCGAGACCGTGCAGAAAATCTTCGACCCGTTCTTTACCACCAAGCCGGTGGGCGAAGGTACGGGGTTGGGGTTGTCGTTGTCCTACGGGATCGTCAAAAAACACCGCGGCGATATCAGCGTCAGCAGCGAGCTGGGCAAGGGTACGAAGTTTCGGGTGGTACTGCCGATTCGGCAGACGGCGGCGTAGGACACGCCGCCGGATCATGCTCATGCGTCAGCTTTTTTCGGGCTCGACCCAAACGATGCAAAACGCTTGTTGAACCCGGCAATCCGACCTTCGGCCTGGGTCTTGCGCTGCTGGCCGGTGTAGACCGGGTGCGAGGCGCTGGAGACGTCCAGCGGTATGTAGGGATAGGTGTTGCCGTCGCTGTGTTTATGGGTGCGATCACTGTCGGCGGTGGAACCGATGAGGAAGAACACGTCGGCGGCAGTGTCGTGGAACAGCACGGTGCGGTAGTCGGGGTGGATACCAGCTTTCATGAGGCCTCCGGGGCGTTTGGGCGCAGTTGATTTGTTATACAGTAACACAAAATCAAACAACCAAACGAGAACCTATTGCAATAAGAATAGATTGCGCCGATCTATGCCCCTAGGTATTGCGTCACGCTCCGCGATCAAACTGTGGGAGCGGGCTTGCTCGCGAAGGCGGGGCAGCCTACTCATGCCTACCTGACGGGCCGAGATCTTCTATAGATATTTATGGCCTTATGGGGCTTGCTGGAAATCCCTTTCCAAGAACCAAACCTGTCTCCCCTCCGATCTTAGCTGCCCGCCTTATTCAACACTGTCTTGACCAGCTCTGGCGTGGCCTCATTTTTTTTCACAGCACTGGCATACCCTTTTAAGACGCCCCAGATATCCCCCTGCGCAGCACTCTCGAGCGCCTGATCAAAACCATCGGCCCGGGTTTTGTCAAAACCATCCTTCGCCCCCTTGAGGGCCCCGACCAACCCCTGGTCTGCATCGCCGATGCCCAGAAGAATATTGCTGAGCCCAGGAATAAACCAGGTTCTCTTTCCAGCTTCGCCGGAAGCCCACTGCAGATTATCTTTGTTGGTGCCATCCGCCTTTACATGGGTGTCGCTGGTACTATCCAGACGGTGATGCTCACGCAAGGCTGAATAACCCTGCTCCGTAAAGTCTTTCCACATACCAGCCGGCGTACCGTGCCGGGCATCGCCGCTACGGGTAATGCCTTCAAGATCGCCATTGCCATGGGCCTTGCCTCGGTGTTTGCCGTCAGCCGATAAGGACGTATCGATATAGTTAAGTACCCGCGCCGCGTTGAAGGCGGCGTCCGCTCGTGCCTGCGGGTCTTTGTTATTGCTCGTCCAATCGCCCAGAAGCTTATAAGCCAATGGGCGATTGATATCTTTCTGATGACCGAGGTTTTTGAGGATCGGGTTGTCGTTGATAATTTGCTCGGCGGTACGGTTATCACCTGGTGGACGGCCAGTAGCCAACTCCGGCTTTCGACTCACATCCTGCTCAGGTTTCTCAATACCCTCCATTCTTTTATGTTCTTGGGCGATCTGCTCGCGCTGCGAGCCGGTTAACTGGCTTTTACCCCCGTCGTCACTGGAAGGCGCAGAACTCCAGACATTGGAAAAAATATTCGCTGTCGTTATCGATGCCGTCATAGGTAAGTTACTCACTCTTGCCGTTATAAATTCCGTCTTGATAAAAGTGTCCTTACTTTCCATTGCCCGGTCATAACCAGACGCCCAATGAATGGTGACGGGGGCGTAATAAGTTCCTCTATCAAGCTGATAGATATTTTTGTCTGTACAAAGACGCCGAAGTACAAAAAAGCGACAGGGCGATCAATCCTTGTCCGTGCTTTATCGACAGGTGCAGAATGGGTGATCGACCTGAAGAGTCCGAACCCAAGGAAACCGTATGAGCCTGTCCTTGTTAAGCCGCTACGCCTTCTTCGCTGTGTGTGTCATTTTCACCCTCGCCAGCCTCCCCTTTATCGAACACGAATGGCTGTGGCCTATCACGCTAGTCACCGGTGTACTCAGCCTGATCGGCATTGTCGACCTGCTGCAAAGCCCTCATGCGGTGCGCCGCAACTATCCGATCCTGGGCAATATCCGTTACCTGGTAGAAACCATCCGCCCGGAAATCCGCCAGTACCTGCTGGAGTCCGACAGCGACGCCCTGCCCTTCTCCCGCGCCCAGCGCTCGCTGGTGTATTCGCGCGCCAAGAACGAAACCGCCGACAAACCCTTCGGCACCCTGATCGACGTGTACCAGTCGGGCTTCGAATTTATCGGCCATTCCATGCGCCCTGCGCCACTGAGCGACCCCAGCAGCTTTCGCGTGATGGTCGGCGGCCCGCAGTGCACGCAGCCGTACTCGGCGTCGGTGTTCAATATCTCGGCGATGAGCTTTGGCTCATTGAGCGCCAACGCGATCCGCGCACTCAACCACGGCGCCAAGCTCGGCAACTTTGCCCACGACACCGGTGAAGGCAGCATCAGCCCCTACCATCGGGAAAACGGCGGCGACCTCACCTGGGAACTGGGCAGCGGTTACTTCGGTTGCCGCACCAGCGACGGCCGTTTCGACCCCGAACGCTTCGCCGTGCAGGCCCAGAACCCGCAAGTGCGCATGATCGAAATCAAGATGAGCCAAGGCGCCAAGCCCGGCCATGGCGGAATTCTGCCCAAGCACAAGGTCACCCAGGAAATCGCCGAAACTCGCGGCATCATGATGGGTGAAGACTGCATCTCGCCGTCGCGTCACAGCGCGTTTTCCACGCCGATCGAGCTGATGCAGTTCATCGCCCAGTTGCGTGAACTGTCCGGCGGCAAACCGGTGGGCTTCAAGTTCTGCTTAGGCCACCCGTGGGAATTCATGGGCATTGCCAAGGCCATGCTCGAAACCGGCATCCTGCCGGACTTTATCGTGGTCGACGGCAAGGAAGGCGGCACCGGCGCCGCGCCGGTGGAGTTCACCGACCACATCGGCGTGCCGCTGCGCGAGGGCCTGCTGTTCGTGCACAACACCCTGGTGGGCCTGAACCTGCGCGACAAGATCAAGCTCGGCGCCAGCGGCAAGATCGTCAGCGCCTTCGACATCGCCAGCGTCCTGGCCATCGGCGCCGACTGGGCCAACTCGGCACGTGGTTTCATGTTCGCCATCGGCTGCATTCAGTCTCAGTCATGCCACACCAACAGATGCCCGACCGGCGTGGCGACTCAAGACCCGCTGCGTCAACGCGCCCTGGTGGTGCCGGACAAGGCCCAGCGCGTGTTCAACTTCCACCGCAACACGCTGCACGCCCTGGCAGAAATGCTCGCCGCCGCAGGGCTGGAGCATCCATCGCAATTGTCGGCCAAGCACTTGGTACGGCGCATGTCGGCGACTGAGATCAAGCTGTTTTCACAGCTGCATGTGTTCTTGAAGCCCGGCGAGTTGCTCACTGGGGAAGTGAACGGCGAGTTTTATTCGCGGATGTGGCAGATGGCGCGGGCGGATAGTTTTGAGCCCCATGAAATCGCAGCGGCCTGAAGGACACCTAGCATGTTGAAAGTCATCGCTGAAGATTTTATCAAGCCCGAACATCTGGAAACCGTGCGCCCGTGGTACGCCGAACTGGTGGAAAAAACCCGCCAGGAACCGCTGTGCATCGCCTACGATTTGTTTGTCGATCAAAAAGACCCTGGGCACTTCGTCTTTATCGAAAAGTGGCCCGATCAGGCAGCGCTGGATGCGCATTGCCAGACCGAGCACTTCACCCGTTTGGTACCGCAGATCAATGTGTATCAGGCCAAACCGTGCAGGGTCTTGCTGATGGAGGCTTTCTGAGAATACCCCGCCTGTCTGAAACGGGCGCGCACTGTCAATTCTGACAGTAGATGATTTTGCTCTGATGCAAAACACTTGAAGGCATCAACCCTACCCATGGACGGGTGAACCATGCCTCTACATTTTGCTTCATTGCTGCTCGCCTGCCTCCCGCTACTGGCGCTAGCCCAGGACGATCCGGTTGAACGCTTGCTGGCGCAAATGACCCTTGAAGAAAAAATTGGTCAGCTCAGCCAACTTGGCATCCAGACTACGCCCACCGGCCCCGTCATTGATCAAGGCACGCAAACACAGATGCCCGTCACCCTGGTGGGGTCGGTACTGGGGGCGAGTACCGCGCAACAGACCCGCCAGTTGCAAGAACAGGTAGTCAACGGCTCTCGCCTGCATATTCCCTTGTTATTCGCCTATGACGTGTTGCATGGTTTTCGGACGGTGTTTCCAGTGCCCTTGGCGCAAGCCTCAGCGTGGGACCCGGACCTGGCACAACGAACCGCACGCGCGGCAGCCGTAGAAGCCACCGCCAGTGGCGTGCATTGGACCTTTGCGCCCATGGTCGACGTTACCCGTGACCCGCGTTGGGGACGCGTGGTGGAAGGCGCAGGTGAAGATCCGTTTCTGGGTTCTGCCCTGGCCGCTGCCCTCGTGCATGGCTTTCAGGGCGCAGGTGCCCCTGACGTCTCGTCGATGCTCGCGACGGCAAAACATTTCGTGGCCTACGGCGCTGCCGAAGGCGGTCGAGACTATAACGTTGCCGACCTGTCGGAACGTACCTTGAGAGAAGTGTACTTACCTCCCTTCCAGGCCGCCGTCGCAGCCGGCGTCGATGCAATCATGCCGTCCTTCAACGAGGTGGCCGGCATTCCCATGCACCGCCATACCGCCCTGCTGACCGGTCTGTTGCGCAAACAATGGGGGTTTACCGGCTTGCTGGTCAGTGATTTCAATGCTGTCTGGGAATTAGGCCCACAAGGCATTGCCGCCACGGCGGCCGACACCGCACGGCTGGCGTTCACTGCCGGGGTGGATATCGAGATGGCCAGTCAATCCTATCGCCAACACCTGCCGACGCTGGTGCGCAACGGTCAGGTATCGCGCAAAACTGTGGACGACGCCGTGCGTCGCGTACTCACGGCTAAGCAACGCCTGGGGCTGTTCGATGACCCCTATCGGTACAGCGACGAAGCCCGCGAGCGGGCCAGCCAGCTCACGCCCCAACACCGCGCCCTGGCTCGAGAAGCGGCGCAGAAATCCATCGTCTTACTGAAAAACAGCGGCACATTGCTGCCGCTTTCCAAACAGCCGGGCAAGGTCTTGGTTGTCGGCAGCCTCGCCTCGGACGCCAGCGCCACGATCGGCCCATGGGCCGGGGCCGGACGCGCCGAAGAGTCCGTCACTGTGCTGCAAGGTCTGCGCAATGCTGTCGCACCTGGCACCGAGATTGTTTACCTGCCCGGCGCCTCGCCCAGCAGCCCGCATATCCAAGATATCAAGCAGGTCGAACGTACTGCGCGTGAAAGCGACCTGCTCATCGCCGTGCTCGGGGAAACCGCAGAACAGAGCGGCGAAGCCCATAGTCGCGCCGAACTTGGCCTGCCGGGTGGGCAGAATGCGCTGCTAAGCACACTACTGAACACAGGAAAGCCGCTGGTCATCGTCCTGATGAACGGCCGCCCGCTGGTGCTCGATGAGTCAGTCCAACAAGCGCCCGCCTTACTCGAAACCTGGTTCCTGGGCAGCGAGACCGGGAATGCCGTGGCCGATGTGCTCTTTGGTGACGTAAACCCCAGCGGCAAGCTGCCAATGACGTTCCCACGTCATGTGGGCCAGATACCGATTTACTACGCGCATAAAAATACCGGCCGCCCACCCAGCGGTGATGGCAGTTACGCATCCGCCTACATTGATGTGCCCTGGCCCCCCCTGTATCCATTTGGCTTCGGCCTGAGCTACACCTCGTTCGTCTACTCCTCTCCTCGCCTGAGTAGCCCTCGACTGACCTCCACCCAGACGCTGGAGGTTGAAGTCACCGTCACCAATACGGGCAAACGCGCCGGTGATGAAATCGTCCAGTTGTACCTGCGCGATGATGTTGCCAGCGTCACTCGACCAGTGCGCCGATTACGGGGTTTTCGCAAAATTCATTTAGCACCGGGCGAAAGCCGCAGCGTGAGCTTTTCCCTGGGCCAACAGGACTTTGCCTTACTCGACGAGCATTTCTCGCCGAAGGTCGAGGCCGGCGGTTTTACCGTCTTCGTGGGGCCGGATTCGACGACTACCAACCAGGCGCATTTCGAGGTGAGCGATACGCGCCGGTTGCCTATTGCGGGGCAGTCTGTCCCACCGGCGTTGCCCAACTGGGCTGCCGAGCGGTTGTCGATTGTTTGTTTACAGGCGAGAAATAGCGAAGCGACTTGAAGACTACCGCCTCAAAACATATGAGCCTGGCCAGTCAGCGGCGAGTTTATGCGGGCGTGGCCCATTGCGTGCGCAGTAAAACGCGCACCGTTTGTTCCTCGTTGAACAGTGGCACCACCAGCGAGATTTTCATTATCCACGCTCGCGAAACACCACACAGTGCGACAGCAAAAAACCGCACACCAGGCTGACCAGCGAAAACACCAGCACGGTGACAATCCCTGGCATACGCAGATGGTCGCCCAACCATCCCACAGCCAGGCTCAAGCCGCCCATGCAGGTCATGAACAGCAAGTAGCGGCCCAAGGAAACGGGGCTATCAAACGTAAAGAGGGCATTGATGTAAAACGAGAACGACGCTGCCAAACAGAACGCCAGCAAATTACTCAGCGCCTGATTCAACTCAAACCCTGTCCGGAACATGAAAAACAGCTGCCAATGGATCACCGTATTGGCGATACCAATCAGCGTGTAGCTGGAGAATCCTTTCCAGAGTCGAGTCATGCTTCAGTCCTGTGCGGCTACGCCAAGCAAGCCACGGCTGCCAAACGCCGTCTACTGTCAACCTTGACAGGTACCCCAAGCCCAATTGAGACATTCAGCAATACCCAGCCTTTGCAATTGCTTACAAATACCGCCAACCTGCGCCCGCCCGACGTGCGGCGACGCCCGCGCGCACCTATCGTCATTCAACTACTTGTTCAAGAGCCCGCTGCCATGCTGAACGGACGCGACCCGCGCATCGATTTTTTTCGGGGCCTGGCGTTGATCTTCATTTTCTGGGATCACGTGCCCCACAACCCCTTGGCCAATGTCACCGTGCAGAACTTCGGGTTCAGTGACGCCGCAGAAATCTTCGTGTTTCTGGCCGGCTACGCAGCCGTGCTGGCTTACGGCAAGATTCTGCAGCGCGATGGCTATCTCTTCGCCTGCCTGAAAATCCTGCGTCGGGTGTGGACGCTCTACGTGGCGCATATTTTCCTGTTGGCGCTGTTGATGGGCATCGTGATTTTCGCCAACAGCCATATCGAGACCCGCGACCTGGTGCAGGAGATGGGCCTGGAATATTTCCTCACCAATACCCAGCAGGCCTTGCAGGATGAACTGCTGCTGCGCTTCAAGCCCAACCTCACCGACCCGTTGCCCTTGTACATCGTGCTGATTCTGAGCCTGCCGCTCACCCTGCCGCTGCTGGTGTATGTGCCCAACGTGATGGTGGCGATCTCGGTGGCGGTGTACCTGCTGGCGCCCTGGCAGGGCTGGAATTTGCCCGCGAGCAACGGCGGGGTGTGGTACTTCAACCCCATCACCTGGCAATGCTTGTTCATCCTCGGCGGCGCAGCCGCGTTGCGCTCACCCAGCCCGGCCGAAGCGCGGCCGTTGCTGCGCCAACCCTTGTTTGTGGCCGCTGCGCTCTACGTGTTGGTGACCTGTGTGATCACCCTGTCGTGGCGCTGGCCCGAGGTGCATGACGCCTGGATGCCACGCGTCATTGGCGGATGGCTGTACCCCATCAGTAAAACCGACCTGTCGCCGGTGCGCCTGCTGCACTTCCTGGCCCTGGCCTACGTGACCGCTAAATTGCTCCCCGACGTCGGCTGGACAAAGCAGTGGCTGGCCCTGCAACTGGCGCGGATGGGGCGTTACTCCCTGGAAGTGTTTTGCCTGGGCGTGGTGCTGGCGCCACTGGCCGACATGCTCAATGCCATGGGGGGCGACAGCGTGGCGATCAAGTTATCCACCGCCTTGGCCGGTGCTGTGTTGATGGGCGTATTGGCCGCCTGGCTGGACATGAACAAGCGCCTGGACCAACGCTACGCCAACCGCGCCGTCGTCGCGACTACATAGTTAGCGACGCCGCCGGACACCGGGATGGTTCCATTTGCCTTTGCACCCTACAGTCAAAGGAAATGGCGCCATGCCCACTCAGTTACGCCTCAACGGCTTATCCGGCAACCTGCAAGACAGCGAGTCCTGGAACCGGCAACAAGCCCTGGAGATGATCCGCCAGACCGTCACTCAAAGCCTGGCCAGCCTCACCCCGGAACAACAACGAACGTACCTAAGGCTGCAACGCGAGGCGCACGCCGCATTGACGGCGGTTGACAACGCAAACACCGCGTTGATCAATACCTTCAAGACTCAGGGCCTGGCACGCCTGCGCGAAAAGCTCGGCGGCCAGGACCCGGAAAAGGTCTTGCTGCACACCCGCTACTTGGAGCCGGTCACCCCGCCCCTGCCGTGGGAACCACGCAGCAGTAACGTCAACGATCAGCGCCAGGGGCGCTTTCGCCGCGCCTATGACGAATGGAAATACCGTCCTCATCTATCGACAATGTCCCTGTGGGAGGCCGCCTGCCTGAACTTCGGCTACGCCACCCAGACGCCTCAGACCTCCGGGCATACCTTCGTCGATGCCACCTACCTTTCCGGCAATGACGACCCAAGCCTGACTGTCGAAACCTTCGTCCAGATCACCCGCGAGCTGGACCTGGGAGGCGAACTGCAAGGCGTGCTCACCGCGCAACTGGGCAGCGGTGGCAGCCTGTACACCTTGCTGCGCACCAGCGCACGCGCCTGCCTGCGTTTCGAGGCCCTTGAGGCGTATCGAAACCGCAGCAGCAGCGGCCTGACCCTGGCCCTTTACCAGACGCTGACCCAGGCCATCGACAGCGACGAGCCCTATCCCTCAATCGAACGAATGGCGATGAGCAAACCCTCAGGCATATTTCCAGAGGTGACCCTTGCACCACCCGCCACCGCTGTGCCGCTGCCGCTGTTGCTGATTCCCGTGGGCAGCCTGGGGGTGGTTTCCTATTTCCCCTTCCGCCCCGAGGGAGCCCTGCGTTATCACCCCGATGCGAGCAGCGCCAATGCGCAGTTTGTGGCGCAACTCAAAGACAGTCATCGCAAGCACGACCTGGGATGGTTTGCTCGCCAGTTACCGCTGGTTGAACTCAACGAATTCAAGCGCCTGCTCCACGAGGAACAGCGCCCGCCAGGCTTGTCTGCCGCCGCTTCTTTCCTGTACGACAGCCTCCATTACCTGTTCCCGGAAAGCACCCTGAGCGACCTGCGCTTCAGTGCATTGCCCAAGCGCTCACGCCACGCTTCGCTGGTAAACACCTTGACCGGTTCGCTGGTTCAGCAGTTCCAGGCCAACCTGGCGACACTGGCTCAAAGCCGCGCAGACCGGGACGTGCAAGCTGTGATTGATGGCGCCGCAGCCATTGCCGCCGAAGTCCTGGAGCTATTGCTTACCCCCGTGCCGGGAGGCGTGACCGGCATGACCAGGATCATGCAGGTGGCAGTGTTCGGTAGCCTGGGCCACAGCATCATCCAAGGCGTGAACGAAGCGCTCAAGGGTGAGGCCGCCAACTTTGCCGCGGCCATGGGGGATGTCGCCGACCTGGCAGTCAACGGCCTGCTGACTTCCACCGCCGGCAGCATTCATCGCCGGCGCATGAACGCACTGCTCGACCATCTGGGCAACCCGCGCAAAGTGATACGCAGCGATGGCACTCACACGCTGTGGAAACCGGATATCAGCCCCTATGCAATCCTCGATCAGCACCTACTCGACGGCCAGGTAGCCAACACCCAAGGCATCTATTCGCTGCGGGAAAAACACTACGCATGGCTGCGGCACACCGAGCAAAAACATGTGGTGGAGGTTGGCTACGACAGCAGCCTCATGCGCTTCGTACTCAAGAATGATCATCGCGGCGGCTTCGCACCGCCCATCGTGTACGACCCACACTTGGGCGCGTGGACGCTGGACTTGAACAACGCACACACCCTGAGCAACGTACAGTTGGCCGAACGCATGTTGCCCAACGGCTCGACCGCCGTGCCCGCTCAAGCCATGGAGACTTTGCTGCGCAGCACAGCCACCACGCGCAGCACCCTGGATGCCATCTGGCAGGGCCAAGCCACGCCGGTCAACCTCGTCGAAGGGGTGCGCCGGTTGCAAGCCGACCGGGTGATCGAGCAGCTCATCACGCAGTTCCATCGCCGCGGACACATGCCGCCCCACGCCGACGGCGCGGTGTTGTGCCTGCTGACCCAATTGCCGGAATGGCCGACCGGCGCATTGATCAACGTGCACACTGCCGACGGCTCGTTGAGCGAAACCTACGGCGCCATTGAACAGCACGCCCCGGCGACCACACTCATCAGCCTCAAGCGCCGTGACGATGGCACTTACACCGGCCTCGATGGGCGCCCTGATACCGATGAGCAACTGCTTGGACTGATCCTGCGCCAGCAACCACCGGGCTCCGTACTGGGCAAAGCTGGCAGCCCGCATTTGACTACCGCCCAGCGCACTGCGCGCCTGCGCGTGCAGATCAGCGCCCTGGTCCAGACACGACGCCTGGACCTGTTCCAGGCCCTGACTCGTTATGCCGGCTATGCCAGGCATGAAGTGCCAGTGGGCCAAGCGGCGCGCGACTTGCTACCTATCAAGGTGGCGCAGCCGTTGGTAATCGTCACGCCGCTGCTGCGCAAACTCCATGAGCTGTACCCACCGCTCACCCCGGCCAACGTTGCGCAACTGCTGGAACACCAACCGCTCACCCCATCGCAACAAACACGTTTCCTGCACGACGCCAGCCTGCCCACCGCGACCCGGCAACTGCTGGAACAACACCGCACTGCCTTGCGCATCGACGCCGCCATCGACGGCCTGTACCACCCACGCCCGTTCAACCCGGACAACGATCAATGGGCCAGGGAGTTCGCCTCAAGCCTGCTGCGCAAGTGGTTCAACCGCCACTTCGTAGTGACCGAAATGGTCAATGGCACGCCGCCCAATCGCTATGTCTCCAGCAGCCCGGACGACACCACCGTGGAGCTGCTGCATTACGGCGAGGGCCGCTACGAGGCGTACGACATGCGCAATGCCGGCTCCATTGCGGTGTCGCCGGCCATCGACAGTTTCTACCTGGCAATCGGTTCGGTGTTGCAACCCCATGAACGCACCCGCCTGGGCATGAATGCCGACACCGACGCCAAGGGCTTGCGTAAAACCCTGGGGGACCTGATGAGCGCGCAACGCAGCCCCGAAGGCTATGTCAGCCTGCTCAACGGCTCCCTGGGTCAATACGAACAATCTCTGGTGTTGCCGGCTGAACTCCAGGCCAATGCCGAGGGCATCTATGCGTGGCAGGATCAACAACTGATCAGCCTCTACGGCTCGTTGTATCCGATCACGTTTGACGAACAACGGCTCAAATGGCGACTCAAGCACCCCCAGAAAGTGGGGGTCGATACCCCGCTGCTCGAACATAACCGGCACGGCGCCTGGCGCTTGGCGAGCGAAGACCCGATGAGCTGGGATGATCACCGTTTGCTCTATCGTCTCGGGCCTGAAAACGCCCATGTCGACCAGCCCACCTCGGCGCGCATACTCGCCATTACCGACACGCCGGCCCGAGCCCTGCGCGAGGTGCACAGTGCTGGCCTGCCGCCTCCGCCGCTGCTGGAGGACACCACCAAGCGCGTAGGCATCGAGCGGCAGATTTTGCATTTCATCCAGGCGATGACCACCGCATCGGCCCGCCATAACGCCCGGCCTACCCTGCAGTTGATGCTGTTGAGTTTACTGCCTGGCTGGCCCGACAGCCATGCGTTGCAAGTGGTGGATAAACGCAATCAGGTGCTGGTCCAGTACCCCGCCAAGGTCAAGGCCCCCGTGCAAATCATTCGTGTATCCCAAGGCAATGCGCGTGGCACCACGCCGATTTACGATGCGGCGCTCAACGACACCTTGGTTCAAGCACTGTTGGGGGAGCTACCCGCCACCGTCGAAGAGCGCCAGTTCAAGCTGGCCAAACGCATCGCCGAATACGCCTATCGCGAAAGAGCCCAACTGTTCGAGCAGTTCTACGCGCAAAGCGAGCAGCCTGGCACGCTGCTGGAAACGCGCCTGAAACAGCATCATCCGCAACTGCCTGTGAGCGCCGTCCGAGCCATCCTCGGCCAGGCCACGATCAAGGAGCAACGCCAACTGCAGGACAAAAACCAGGTCGGCCTGCGCCTGGCTGAACAGGCGCGCCTGACCGCCCACGACCTGCGCTTGAACCGCGCCTACGAGGGCCT
The DNA here is from genome assembly GCF_029960685.1 of Pseudomonas sp. AL10. Lineage (NCBI taxonomy): Bacteria > Pseudomonadati > Pseudomonadota > Gammaproteobacteria > Pseudomonadales > Pseudomonadaceae > Pseudomonas > Pseudomonas sp. AL10. The sequence continues at coordinate 57,548 of NZ_JASBQZ010000020.1, read as the reverse complement.
GTACCTGACCACTCTGATGAACCCCGACAGCGACACCATCACCTTGCATATGCTCAAGTCACTCAACGGCTGGCCTGCACAGTTGCGCCTGGACATCCACGAGGACACCGACACCGGGCGCCTGCTGGAAAGTGGCGGGCACCTCACCGGCACCGACCGCCGCGCCCTCATCCGGGTGGGTGGCCGTTATCGTGCCCTCGACCCGCAAGGCCGCACACTCAACGATCCAACCGACAGCACTGGCGACCTGCTGAGCGCCATTGTCCTGCTGCTGTCACCCAGCGAATGTACAGCGTTGGGCATGGCCGATCGGTTCGACCTGGCCACACTGCAATCACGCGTTGCAGACCTGGCGCTGAACCAACGCGTGGCGATCAAGCGGTTGCTCGACCTGCCCGCGATACCGCCATGGTTGCAACCGCCGATGAAGGTGGACAGCTCATTCGTGGCCTATCCACTTTCACTGCAAAACCTCTGGCCGTTCCGTGGCCCGAGGACTGCGGACCTGGTGCGTAAGGTACAAAAACTCTATCCCAGCTTCAGCGTGGAACAGGCCGAGCTATTGATCGAATCACTGGACTTGTCGGCCCCCGCCACCCTGCTGGAACTGGAGCGCCGCGAAGCCGAATACGCCACCCTGGACCACGGCCTGACGCGCTGGGCCGAAACCCTGCAGCCCATCGACGACCCGGCCACCGATCCTATGGGGTTGAACCTGGGGCGGCGGCGCTACCTGGCCCAGCATATCCGCCAAGCCTGGCGCCATGAAACCCCTAGATCGCGCAGCTATGATTTCTTCGAACGCCATTTCTTACATCTGCAATTGGAAGACAACAATCTGCCCGATGCTGATTTCATCCTCGGCACTCGAGGCTTTGAACACATCGAAGACCTGCACATCTCGGGCAATACATTCCCGGCGACCGGCAATGCCTTCCTCAGCCGCTTTGCCAACCTGCGTCAACTGAACATCGACTGCCTGCTCAGCGAGTTACCAACGCAAATAACCGAGATGCGCCATCTGGAAGTACTCAACCTGGGCGGCAACCACATCACCCTGGACGCAGACGCACGCCAACGCCTGGCGCAAATGACCTCGCTGCGCGAATTGAACCTGAACGACAACCCTCTGGGCCTGGCACCGGATGTCAGCGCCATGGACCAGTTGCGCATCCTTAACCTGCGCAATACCCAGATCGACCAGTGGCCCTTGGGAGCCGACGACAGGCCCGTCCTGAACCGCCTGTTACTCCAGGAAAACCGCCTGACGACCTTGCCGAACACGCTGTTCCAGCCCGGACGCAGAGTTCAGGTGAACCTGGATATCCAGTTGCATGACAACCCACTGGATGCCGAGACCCTCGCCCGCATCGGAGCGCACGCCAACCGTACCGCCGCCCTGGGTGGCCCTCTGCCAGGCATCACCCACCAACCGCCCCGCGAAGCAGACTTTGCCAATTGGCTGAGTGGCGTACCGGTTGAGCAACATGTGCAGCGCCGCACCCTGTGGGACCAATTGCTGTCTATCGAAGAGCCCAGCCCGGATGATGCGTTCCGGGTACTGCGGGATTTGACCCAGGCGTATGCCTACAGCAATACATCGGCACGCCCCGCCTTGACTGAAAGGGTCTGGAAGCTGCTGGAGGCGATGGGCAACTCCACGCAGTTGCGTAACGAAGTCTTCCTTAACACCTATTTGGCCGGCACCTGCGGCGACGGTGCGTTGCTGACGTTCATCGACATGGAAATCACCCACCTGCGCCACATCGCCAAGGTGCAGCCCGCCACGCTGCAAGCCAGTCGTGATTTGATGGATTTGGCCAACCGCGTGTTTTTCTTGCGTGAGCTGGATCAATTCGCCGACGAGCACATATTGGCGCTGCGTGCCGCCGGAAAAGAACCGGACGATGTGGAAGTCAAACTACACCTGCGCATCGCCCTGGCCGAGGAATTCAACTTGCCGATCGGGCCTGAGGAGATGCTGTACTCAGCAGAGCGATGGGTGAAACCACAGGACATACGTCGCGCACGCCAGAAGCTGCAACGGCTAAAGGCCAGCGATGCGGCAATCAACGCGCTGATGACCGAGCCGTTCTGGATCGAGTTCATGGCCCGCCATTTACCCGAGCCCTTTGCAACGATCAGCGCCACGACGCGCCATAAGATCGAGAGGTTGAATCGGGAAGAGTCGGACCGACGCTCGGACCTTTATCTGGAGCGTCGCCAGGCCATCATCGATGAAGAAAAAGACGAGTTGGCGCGGCTGGTACGCCAACTGACCCTGGCTGTGCAGGCCGCAAAAACAACCTCCTGAAGGCCGAAACCGCCTGTCTTCCTGTAGAAGCGGGCTTGCCCGCGAAGGCGGTGTGTCAGCCACTGAATCTATGACTGAACTGCCGCTATCACAGGCAAGCCCGCTCCCACATTTAGACGGAGCGGCTCGCGCCGCTGTTGGCGACGGCGGGCTGCAACTTGAACGCGTAGTACAACACGGTCAACAACACCAGAAACGCAGGCCCTACATACAGCGCCACACGGGTCTCGGGGAAGTACGCCATCAGGCCCACCACCAGCACCAGGAACGCCAGCGCCAGGTAGGAGCTGACTGGGTACAGCCACATGCGGTACTTGAGGCCCGCTTGCTCGGCCGGGCTCAGGCCTTTGCGGAATTTGAGCTGAGCCAGCAGGATCATCAGCCAGGTCCAGATCGCGCCGAAGGTGGCGATGGAGGTCACCCACACGAACACCTGGTCCGGCACCAGGTAGTTGAGCAGTACGCCCAGCAACAAGGCAAAGATCGACAACAGCAACGCTTTGCGTGGCACGCCGTTACTGGAGGTGGTGCCGAACGTCGCCGGCGCCTGGCCGTTCTGCGCCAGGCTGTAGAGCATGCGCCCGGTGCTGAAGATGCCGCCGTTGCAGGACGACAACGCGGCGGTGATCACCACGAAGTTGATAATGCCCGCAGCGGTCTTGATGCCCAGGCGCTCGAAGGTCATCACGAACGGGCTACCCTGGGTGCCGATTTCATTCCATGGGTAGATCGACAGGATCACGAACAACGCGCCCACATAGAACAGCAGGATGCGCCAGAACACCGAGCCGATGGCACTGGGAATGGTCTTCTGCGGGTTGCGCGCTTCACCGGCGGTGAGGCCGATCATCTCCACGCCCAGGTAGGCGAACATCACCATCTGCAACGACATTAACACGCCCTGCACGCCGTTGGGCATGAAGCCGCCGTGGGTCCAGAGGTTGGAAATGCCCAGTGCCACGCCGTCATTGCCGAAGCCGAAGGCGATGATGCCCACGCCGCCGATCACCATCGCAATGATGGTGACGATCTTGATCAACGCGAACCAGAACTCGAACTCACCGAACGCCTTGACCGCGATGAGGTTGATGGTGCCCATGCTGATCAGCGCCGCCAGGGCCCAGATCCAGCGCGGCGTGTCGGGGAACCACACGCCCATATACACCGCCACGGCGGTGATTTCCGCGACGCAGGTCACCAGCCACAGGAACCAGTAGTTCCAGCCGGTGAGAAAGCCAGCCAAGGGGCCCAGGTAGTCCTGGGCATAACGACTGAACGAACCGGCTACGGGGTTGTGCACCGCCATTTCACCGAGGGCGCGCATGATCACCAGGATCGCCAGGCCGCCAATGATGTACGAGAGCATGATGGCCGGGCCGGCCATTTCGATGGCCTTGGCCGAGCCCAGAAACAGGCCTACACCGATACAGGCGCCCAGGGCCATCAAGCGAATGTGGCGCTCGCCCAGTTCACGTTTGAGCGGGCCGCCTTGAGCGGTCTCGCCAGGGGGCAGTGGTTTGCCAACAGGCATAGGGATACAACCTCATTTTGTTATTGGATTTAGCCACCGAGTCTCAGGCGTATCAGCCGGTGGGCTCATACACCGGCCGGACCGGGCCTGCCTCGTGGGCAAACCCGCCTGGCGCGAATGCTCGGCCAGGACAGCGGGGCGTGCAGTATAAAAAGCTACCGATAGGGCTTTTCACTCAATAAACAGCAAAATTTGGCGATAAGCCCCGGAAAAATCGGCTTCGACGGATCGGGCTCCCGCTGTCTAGACCGGCCCTGCCAGGGCAAAACGGCGCAGAGTATTACATAACTTTCAAAACCCAGGCTTATCCAGCGCGCCTCAGTCCACGCTGAAAAACAGGCGCCGGGCCAGGCGTCGGGAAATGCTTGCACGCTCGATTTCCAGGGTTTGTCGCACGCGCCCGGTCTGGCCGGTGCGGATGCGCGCGAACGCCTGCGCCTCCACCTCGGCCTGGGCCTGGCGCCCCATTCGTTCCTGCTCGGGGCTCTTGAGGTGGGCGGCATTGTCTTTGTAGTGGTCGTCCGGCCCTACGCGGCTGTCGTAGTGAAAATGCGCGTAACACAGCGCCTGCCCGGTGTGCGTGTCCACGACGGCGTACACCTGCAAGAAGTCCCGTGACTTGCCTTTGATCGGCACGCGTGCGCCCTGCCTCACAATGCGCACCTCGTTGAGTGTGTGCAAAAAATCCACATCTTCCGCGCTGCCCAACTTGAGCTTGCTGGCGTGCACGCGCGCCTGTACGCCGGCTGCATCCAGGCGCATCGCCGCCGCCCGAAGGTCGCTGGCCCGGACACGGGCGTTGGCCTGTTGCGTCGCCGCCAACCTCGACACGTCCAGCTGGCGCAGTTTGCTGTCGATATCGGCAGCGAGCATCCGCCGGCTGTTGGCCTGCGCCACGAGCAAGGCCTGCAGCGACTGCGGCTCACACTTGCCGGTCATGGCCTGCACGTTGTCGATGGCCTTGTCGACATCTGCCAGCAAGCGTTGCCCCTTGTTCATCAACGCCCCCAATTGCGGGTTGGCCACACGCGGCCTGGCCGGCGGCTCCAGCGGTTCCCATACACCGTCCTGCGCCTCGGTGAAGGTGGCAATCACAGTGCCTTTGTTATCCACCAGTTCCGCCGTGCCGGTGTCGCCGACCTGGGTCGGCGCCTTGATACGGGCGACGTACACATCACGGTTGCGGGTACGAATGATCTTTTTCTGTCGTGCACCCGTCGCCTGGGCTGGCTTAGCCGGCCTGGTGCCTGGTGGCGGCGCGAGCAGATCGGCCAGCGCTTGCTCCACATGCTGATGCAGGCTGGCCAGCAAGCCTTGAAGTTTTTCCAGATTGGCCAAGTCGAAGGTGTCCGGGGCCATGGCGCGCCAGAAATGAATATGGTCATCGGTCGTGGCATAGACATGGCTGAAGCTCTTGAGCAGTTCGACCCGCTCTTCACGGGTGGCGGACATGTTTTCCAGCTCGGCCAGGGAGCGACTGGCCCAGCGGGCACGATTGATCACTTGGTTAAAGCTGTCGAAAAACTCTTCCTCCAAGGGCGGGCCCTCGAGATTGATGGTGATGCCCCACAAGGTGATCAGTTGCAAGGCTTGCAGGTCGAGGATCGATGGGCGCGCCGGTACATCCGCCGCCAGCGCACGCGCCTTGTTACGCCCCAGGCGTGGCACCGCTTGCAGTTGGTCCAGGTAGGTGCGCTCCAGGGTACGCCAATGGATGGCAGACTCTTCGGCGTCGACCTGTTCACGCATGCGCAGGTCAAGGTCGGCGTGGGCCTGGCGGTTGAGGTCGGAGCCGGCTTCGTCTTCGCTCTCGTTCTCCAGCACCTCCAGCAGCGGCTTGATGCGATCATTGATCTGCGCCATCTGTTCACGCATGTGCACATCCAGCAAACGCAGGCTCAAAATCAGCGACTCAAGGACTTCACACAGCTCCTGCTCATAATGGGGGCGTGGCTTGATTTCACGCATGCGCATCAGCAATTGCAGTTCCTCTTGGGAACATTGCACCTTGTTTTGCAGTTCCTTGCGGTAACGCTCGCGCAACGTGGCCCGTTGCTCCTCGCTGATCTTGCTGGTTGTCTCCCTCGCCAGATGGCGTGCCACTTCCATCGTCGCGTTGGCCCTTGCCCGCCTGCGACCTGCCTCGCGGTATTGCTGCTCCAGGCTCGACAGCGACGCCTCGCCGGCCTTCAACTTGGCGTCGACGGCGGCGTCGGCATTGCCGCCCGCCAGACGCAACTGCCCATCGAAATCCCATTGCCCCTCGCCCAAGGGTTTCAACCAGGGCCCCAGGGTGCTGCCATCGGCGCTGACTACCCGCACCGCACCGGCTTTGACCGTAACGCGGTACAGCTGCCCGCGTATCAGCGCCTGCCACTGCGCCGGGGTGTGCGACGTGTCGCGCAGCAGGCCACGCTGCGGGCCGCTTTGCTCGGCCCCGGCCCATGAGCCGGAGAAAGCCCGGAGACTGAGGCCGCGCGCCCGTGCGATCTGTGCGGCATTCAGATTGCCACGAGCGTTGGCCCAGCCGGTCGGCGCGGTGAAGCGCATGGGCACTGGCACCTGCGTCGGCACCGGCGGGCTGGGTTCAGGCCGCGCCAGCGAGGCAAACACCGGCGCCTCCAACTGCAGAGGCCAAAGAGGGTCGTGGGGCGTCGCCTGATGCGCGAGGATCACCATGAGGTTGGTCAACACATCCATCACCGCCGCGCTCTTGGCCTGCGGATCGTCGCTGGCCAGGCGCTGGATATCGTTCTGCAAGCTCTCCACCAGTTGCAGCAGCCACCCGCCAAGCATCAATGGCTCGCCGGCAAACGGCAGCACGGCACCGAACAGCAACCAGCCGGCCTGCTTCAACTGGGCCCAGCGTTGCTCGACATTCGACACCGATTGCCGGTCGGCCAGTGCCACCAGTGCCCTGGCGGTGCCGTGGAAAATCAGGCTGGCGGGATCCTCGGTGCTCAGTTGCTTGCTGAGTTGCACCGGTGCAGGTTTTTCATAGGCGGTGAATTCATCGCCAGGCAGGAAATGGCGGATATGCGGTTCGTTAAAACCACCGTGGGCATACACCGCTTGCCGAGCCGGGGCCAGCCACGCCAGTACCTGCTCCTGCAAGGCACCCGAGGCCTTGATCGCGTCAAGCAGTGCCTCGATGGAGGTAAACGCCTGCAACGTCGGCGTCAGCAAAGGTCGGTACAACAGGTGTACGCCAACGCTCTTATCCCGAGGCCCGATGATGAACTGGTTGGTCACCTCGTCCGTCACCGCACCGGGCGCGGCCTTGAACGCCAGCGGCCACACGGCCATGGCCTGGCCTTGCACCTTGCGTTCAGCAGCCGAGGCTTGCAACGCGGCGTGCACACATTGAAAGCCGGCTTCGGTCAGGCCCTGTTCGGCCTTGATCTTCAACGCCAGCGCCAGCATCGGCAGTTGAACCCGCAACTGGGCCTGGAACAACTGCAAACGGCGCGCCGACTCTTGCGGGTCATCCAGCAGCTTTTCCTTCAGCATGTCCGGGTAGGCCTGGCCCACGTCGGCCTTGGTCACACAGCGTTGGAGCAGGCTGTAGGTCAGCCACTTGGGAGCTTTGGCGCCCTTGAGAGTGATGTCGCTGGCGGTGTGGGGAAAGCCGGCCAGGTTTTCCAGGGCCAACTCGGTCAAGGTCAGGGTGACCGGGTCTACTTCCCCGGCGATAAAGCCTCCCGGCACCGGGACGGCGGCGGCAACGACCCGATTGAATGTCAGTTGGATATCTTGCGCGCGCAGCTTCTGGGCAGCGGGCTCAGTGCGCAGACAGGTTTGCAAGGCGTTGTCGGCAAACTGCCGGATCGAGCCAATGCCGTCCAGAAAGTGCTGGCCGTTGCTGCGCTGGCGGGCCAGCACCAGGTTCTGGAGCAGGCGCGCATAGGCGATGCTGTCGGTATCGTCGGCCTGGACAAGCCAGTTTGGCATTGCGCTGCGCAGGGTCTGTTGCAAGGGAGCCAGGCTGGCAACGAACCAGCGACGTGGGTCGGTGATATGGTCCAACAGCCTCTGGTGCTGCCCCGGCAACAGGGGTTGGTGGCGGTCGATGCTGTCGATGTCGCGTAACTGCTGCGCCAGGTAACTGGCCGCCAGGGCGTCGAAGGGATCGCCCTCAACGTCCTGGGCAAACCATTGGCCTACCGCACCATAGGCCGGTAATAGCGCGGCGACGTCGTCCAGGCGGGCTAGCGGGTGGATACCACTGGCGGGGCTGAACATCAGGGTTTGTTGCCCATGGCTGAGCACCAGCACGGGCAGCATCTGCGGCCCATCCCGGCCTGGCTGGTACAAGGCACGAACGCGCAGGGCGTCACCATGAGCATTCCATTGTCGATCCGGCCGCACAGGGTGCAGCAGGTGCCTGGGGAACAGCGTGGCAAATTGCGCCTCGCTCAGGCCAGGGGGTTTGGGTGAGTCGTAGAGCAAGGCCAGCAGGTCGTCCGAGAGGTAACCCCAGCGCGTCATGTCCACCGGCAATGCTTCACGCCACCAGGCTTGCAGGCGTTGCGCATAGGCGCCGAGCAAGAGCGCGCCGCAGCGGTTGATCAGCGGCTCGAGTTGCGCAAGGGTCGGCCCGCCCGGCTCGAAGATCTCTCGACGCCGCTGCACGACCTTATGAAAGTCCGGCACCAGCAGCGTGGGTTTCGCGCTGGCGAGCCGCTGCACCACACGTTCGGCCAGGGACTGGTAAGCCAGCGTGCCGTCGCTGTCATTGGCGGTGCCGATGTAGATCAGGCCGGCTTGCCATATGCCGGTACCCAGGTGCTGGTCCAAGTAAGCCTGGGCGCTGTCTTGCGCGACTAACGGCAATGAGGGCGGTTCGCCAAACAGGGTTTCGATTTGCTCGAGGGTGGTTTGGCGGGGTGAGTCTGCTGAGGTATCGGGAGGTGTCATGAGGGGCTCGGTATGCGGTTAAACCGCAGACGCTACTGGCTGGTGCAGAACTGGCGGCTGTAAACAGTTAGCGCTGCTTGGGGCAACCCCAAATGCCTGCCCTTCGTAGGAGCGAGCTTGCTCGCGAAAAACTCACAGGCGCCGCGCTCATTCAGGAAGCACTCGTTATCGTTGACGGTTTTCGCGAGCAAGCTCGCTCCTACATTTGGATTTGTCCCCTCCTGACCGACAAACTGCGTCTACGCTTCAGACAAGTCCGATCAATCTGTAGGAATGGATCAATCGACTATGGGCGCTCTGCAGCACACTGATCCCCCCCAGGCTGACCTCGACCCCGACAGCCCGTCACCAGCGCCTTTGCCGAAAAAAACCAGACCCTGGCGTCGCGTGGGCTGGTTGATTGCGTTGATGGCCTTGATCGCTCTGGGTTTCGCCGCGCACCGGGAGGCGCAGACCTCACGCTGGCAGGCTCGTATATTCAGCGAGTGGGCGGCGAAGCTGACCTACCGGGTGGCCCCCGGCGCCAGCGATGCACTGGTGTACCCCGGCGCGGGCCCCTTCGATCAGCGCCTGGGCTACAGCGCACTGGGCGAGTTCCTGCCGCGTTTGCTCAAGCGCAACTACATGATCGAGTCCCAGGCGCGCTTTTCCAAGGCGTTGATGGACTACAGCCGTCACGGCTTGTTTATCCCCTACGCTGAGAAGATCCAGGCCGGCTTGACCATAACCGATTGCCGCGCGGCGCCGCTGTATCAATTCAACTACCCGACCCAGCTGTACGCCCGCTTCGATGACATTCCGCCGCTGATGATCCACAGCCTGCTGTTTATCGAAAACCGTGCACTGCTCGATCCCGAACCGGCGCAAGCCAACCCCGCCGTGGACTGGCCGCGCTTCGCCAAAGCTGCTTGGTCGCAAGTGGCGCGCCAGTTGCACCTGCCGGGGCAAGCGGCAGGCGGCAGCACCCTGGCCACCCAGCTGGAAAAGTACCGCCACTCGCCCGACGGCCTGACCCTGTCGGGCAGCGAGAAAATCCGCCAGATGCTCTCCGCCAGCGTGCGCGCTTACCAGCATGGCCCCGCTACGCTTGCGGCGCGGCGCAACATAGTGCGTGATTACCTCAACAGCGTGCCCCTGTCGGCCGTGCCGGGCCACGGCGAAGTGCATGGCATGGCCGAAGGGTTGCGGGTGTGGTACGGCGCCGATTTCGCCCAGGTCAACCGCGCGCTTCAGGATACCGCCACCACACCGGCCAGCCTGGCGGCACGGGGCTTGGCATTACGTGAGGTGTTGTCGTTGATGATCGCCCAGCGCCGCCCTTCCCATTACCTGGCCAACGGTCGCGACGAACTCAAGCAACTCACCGACAGCCACCTGCGGCTGCTGGCGCAGAACGCGGTAATCGACCCGACGTTGCTCAAGGCTGCACTGGCCGCGCGCGTCACTTATCGCGACTGGCTGCAGCAGCCCACACTGCAACCGATCGACAGCAACAAAGGCGTCAGCGTAGCCCGCAGCCGCCTGGCGGCCCTGCTCAACCGGCCGCTGTACGATCTCGACCGCCTTGACCTCGCGGCCACCAGCACCTTGCAGGCCGAACTGCAAAACCAGGTGACCGGTTACCTCAAGCAACTGGCCGACCCGGCATTCGCGGGCAACATCGGCCTGCTCGGCGAACGCCTGCTGACGCCCGCCAGCACGCCGCAAGTGCGCTACAGTTTTACCCTGTTCGAACGCACCGCCGACGGCTCACGGGTGCGGGTGCAAACCGACAACACCGACCAGCCCTTCGATATCAACGAAGGCAGCAAGCTGGAACTGGGTTCCACCGCCAAGTTGCGGGTGCTCACCACTTACTTGCAAATCATCAGCGAACTGCATGATCGCTACGCCACACAAACCCCAGCAGCGTTGAAAAAGGCCGACATCGCCGAGCAAGACCGGCTCAGTCGCTGGGCCGTCGATTACTTGCTGCAGGCTTCGGACAAATCCCTGGCGACCATGCTTGAGGCCGCCCTGGACCGCACCTATTCGGCCAGCCCCAACGAAGGGTTTTTCACCGGCGGCGGGATGCATTATTTCCATAATTTTCGCAACGAAGACAACGGCCGCAGCCCCACATTGCGTGACGCGCTGCGCGAGTCGATCAACCTGCCGTTCATTCGCCTCATGCGCGACCTGACGCGCTACGTCACCTATGCCGGCGCCAACAACAGTGCGCAATTGCTCAAGGATGACGGCGACCCGCGCCGCCAGGAATACCTGGCCCGGTTTGCCGACCGCGAAGGCACCACCTTCCTGCTCAAGTTCTGGAAGAAGTACCAGAAAAAAGACACCCAGGCGCGCCTGGAAACCTTCCTCGACAGCCTGCACCCCACCGCGATTCGCTTGGCGGCCGTACATCGCTACCTGTTTCCTGAAGCAAACCAAGACACCTTCAACCGCTTCGTGCGCTCCCACCTGACCGGCGTAAAAACCACCGCAGCCCTCAGCGACGAGCGCCTGCAACGCCTGTACAAGGACTACGGCCCCGGCACCTACGACCTGCCCGACCAAGGCTATATCGCCAAGGTCCACCCCTTGGACCTGTGGTTGCTCGGTTACCTGCTCAACCACCCGCAGGCCACCTTCAGCGAAGTGGTCAAGGCCAGCCAGTTCGAACGCCAGGAGGTGTACAGCTGGCTGTTCAAGAGCCGTCATCAAGGCGCGCGCGACAGCCGTATCCGCACCATGCTCGAAGTCGAAGCCTTCCTGGATATTCATCAGCGCTGGCAAGCGGTGGGGTATCCGTTCGATCACCTGGTACCGTCGCTGGCTACCGCCATCGGCAGTTCGGGAGACCGCCCCGCCGCGCTCGCGGAACTGATGGGCATCATCCTCAACGACGGCGTGCGCGGCAAAGTGCTGCGCATCGACAGCCTGCACTTTGCCGCCGGCACCCCTTACGACACCCGTGTGGTCAACACGCCCGACCCCGGCAAACGGGTGATGCCGTCCGAAGTTGCCAGCGCCTTGCGCGGGGCGTTGTCGCGAGTGGTGGACGCTGGCACGGCCAAACGCGTGTCGGGCAGTTTCACCCAGGCCGACGGCACGCCAATGGCCATGGGCGGCAAGACCGGCACGGGCGATAACCGCATCCAGGCAATGGGTGCCGGTGGGCGCTTGATCAGTTCCAAGGCGATCAACCGCACCGCCACTTTTGTGTTTTTTATCGGCGACCACCACTTCGGCACACTCACCGCCTTTGTGCCCGGCAGTTCGGCGCAAGGCTTCAAATTCACCTCGGCGTTGCCGGTGCAAGTGCTCAAAGGCATGGCGCCGTTGTTGATGCCTTATCTGCAAGGGTCGGGTGAGGTGATGTGTGGTGGTTCCTGATTGGGTGGCGTGCCAGCCACTGAAGTCGTTGGCCGCCCAACCGCTTTCAAACCTAGACCTCCGAATCCCAGATCACCGTGACCACGCCCGTGTAGGTGCTACCGGGCTGCTTGAGCATTTCCTTCACGTCGTCCCGCTCCACGGTAAAGTGCAGGCTCGCGGGGCGGTTGTTGACGTAATAGCCGGGTTGGAACAGCTCGGTGCCGCTGCCGTCCAGGCGCAAGGGCAGCTTGTTCACGGCCTGGCCGTACTGGTCTTGCAAGCCATAAGGCAAGGTCACCCCGACCTGCAGCGGCACCTCGTCGCCCGCGCCGTTGCGCAGACCGCAGGTGTTGCCGATGGCCAGGCTGCATTCGAGCTGCATCTTGAAACGTCCGCTGGCGGAGATGACGAAGGTCTGGTCACGGAACAGTTTCGACGGTTGTCGCCCGCGATTGAGCCAGGCTTGCCAGCCGCCCTCGGGCAGCAGTTCAACGCGGTTGCCTCCCGGTGGCAGGTCGACCTTGAGGTTGTGCTCCACCGACAGGGTGAAGTTGAAAGTCAGCGTATTGTCGTTGGGCATCATCACATCGCCGAGATCAAAATCCCCTCCTGGGCCGATGCTGTAACTGACCGAACCGCGGTATTCACCGCTGGCCATGCCCAATGGATTCGGGGTCTTGAGTTCATAGCCATACTCGACGGGGTTATAGACCATCTGCGGAATCGGCGAGGTGGGGACCACGTTGCAAGCCCCTGCATTTTCAGGAATGGTCCAGAAGTAGAGTAAAAAAGTGCTGGACGCCGCGATATACCTGACCCCCTGACACGGTGCTGCACCATAACGCCAGTAATAATCCCAGGAGCCATTTCTGGCCCAAACGCCCACTCTGGCGCCACCGCCCAGGCTCCATCGGCCACCGAAGCCGGCGATGCGCATCTGTACCGTTTCAACCTGACCCGTGGCGATATGGGTCACCTGCACATCGCGCCAGGAGGACGGTACCTTGAAATACGCGCCCTTGCGCGGGTCTTCATGGTCCGCCTCGATTTGCGCGTTCGAGTTGAACACCAATTCGTTGGTACGAATACTGAAGGTGTTGAGTGACTCGCACAGCGCCGGCACATGCCAGGCACAGATGCCACTGTGGGGGGTGGTGTTCTGGAATTTATTGACCATCGGGTTGGTCGGGTCAGGGCGAAACACCGCCGAGATGTTTTGCTCCAGCGCCTGCACCGGCAGGCTCGCCCAGCTGAGGCCCAGCGCCAGCGCACAAGGCCCCAGCCATTTTTTTGTAACGGTGAACAGTCGCATAATCGCTCCGTATCGCGGGCCCACAAGGTTTCACTCGCCAGGCTTATGGCGCGGGAAAATCGAACATCAAGTGCACCGTGCCGTAATACTCGCCACCGCGGTAACCGTCAGGTGGTTCGATAGCGGCAATCTCCAGTTCGGCGCGGCGCCCCGGGCGCGCCTCCTCGGCACTGAGTACCTGCGTGGCATCCAGGGTCAACGGCACCCGATTGAACAACACCTGCAACTCGATACGGTTGCGCCCGCTCAGCAAGTACGGGGTGTCGCCCAGGCGGGCGGTCACGCCACCGTTGATGTTCTTGACGTCGAAGTTCTTGCGCAGGCGGCCAAGCCGCGCCGTCGCCAGGTCCCACGCCAGCACTTGGTCATGCCCCATCCAATCCGGCTCGGAAGGCAGCACATAGGCTTCTTCGATCGGTATGGTCACCGACACATCGAAGCTGTGGCGTTCCTGGAACGCCTGCGCCGGCTCGCCCAGGAACACAGGGGTCATCAGTACCGCCAGTGCCGTCAGTTGCTTGAACATTGTCATCACCCGTTGCTGTTGACCGTCATCGGTTTTTTGTCGCGGCCTTCGATCAGCTGGAAACTGAACTGGCGCTCGGGCTTTTTCTCGAACACCAGCTGACGGCCGGGCAGGATGTGGTGCTTGGTGGTGGCTTCACAGTCGGTTTTCTTCGCCACCGAACAGTCCCGGAACTCATCGAGCACCACCACGCTGTTGCCGGCATTGCGCAAGGTGTACTGGCTGGTGGTCTGGCTGATCTGCGTGTCGAAACGGGTGTTCTGTGGGCGCACGAAAAACACCGTGCCATAACCGGCCATGACGTTGACCCCGGCGGCCAGCGCGTCCTTGTACTCGGCCCGCTCTTCATCGGTGACAGCAAAGTCGTCTTCTTTTTCCGGCACCACCGGGATGAAGCGCACACGGAAGTAACGTTCCGTGTCGCGCTGGCCCATGTACAGCAAGCGGGTGCCCTGACGCCCGCCCGCCGGCACGATCAGCCGCGCCGGGCTGGCCATCAGGCCGTCACGGTTGGTGGCGCCGCCCTTGGCGTCAGTCATCGAAGTAATCGGCACTTCCTTGGAGGTGCCGTCGGCGTTGTAGACGATTTCCAGCACATTGACCTTGATGAATGCGGTACTGGTGCCGCCGTTATAGACACGCTTGAGGTAGGAACTGCGATCGCCCTCCAGGTAGTCGTACACCACCCCCACGTTGATCGCCGGCCCCGCCTGAGCGGACAACGACAACAGCACCAGCCCGACCGATAACACTGCTTGTTTCATGTTTGATTACGCCTCATTGATTGAACCCAGCCCAGCGGCTGATGTGCGGTAGATGCCTGCCTAGACTTCCGAATCCCAGATCACCGTGACCACGCCGGTGTAGGTGCTGCCCGGTTGTTTGAGCATTTCCTTCACGTCGTCTCGCTCCACGGCAAAGTGCAGGCTGGCGGGGCGGCTGTTCACGTAGTGGCCGGGCTGAAACAGCTCAGTGCCGGAACCGTCCAGGCGCAAGGGCAGCTTGCTCACGGCCTGGCCGTACTGGTCGCGCAAGCCAAATGGCAGGGTCACGCCGACCTGCAGCGGCACCTCGTCGCCGTCCCCGTTGCGCAGCCCGCAGGTGTTGCCGATGGCCAGGCTGCACTCGAGCTGCATCTTGAAACGGGTACTGGCCGAGATGACGAAGGTCTGGTCGCGGAACAGCTTCGAAGGTTGCCGCCCGCGATTGAGCCAGGCTTGCCAGCCGCCTTCGGGCAACAGCTCGATACGGTTGCCTCCGGGGGGCAGGTCAACCTTGAGGTTGTGCTCCACTCGAAGGTCGAAGTTGAAGGTCAGCACATCATCGTTTGGCCGGTAAATGTCACCAAAATCGAAATCCTGGTGCGGCCCGACCCCGTAAGTAATCGACCCTCTGTATTGCCCAGCATCCATGTCCAGGGGGTTAGGTGTCCTCAGTTCATATGTGTACTCAAGCATGCTGAAACTGGAGGAGGGAACATTGAACGGCGTCACTAGATTGCACGCACCGCCACCTTCCGGTACCAGCCAGAACCACAGCCGCAACGTGGGGGCCGCCGCCCACATGCCGGTGTATTGGCAGGGGGAAGGTGGATGCGTCCAGTTGGCGGGTAATGAACTCCACGCATGCACGCCCGGAGGGTTGGTTGTATTGAAACGGCTGCCAATACCCGAGATACGCATCTCGACGGTTTTGCGGTCGCCCTTGGGTGATATCACCTCGAAACTGCGCCACTCGGAGGGGACCTTGAACATCAAGCCTTGACGCGGATCCGCATGGTTGGCCTCTATCGGGCCGGTGGCGACAAAGTTGATATCCCAGGTGCGGATACTGAAAATCCCCAATGCTTCACACCGTGCCGGCATATGCCCAGGGCATACCCCGCTCTGCGGGGTGGTATTGGTGAACCTGTTCACCATGGGATTGCTGGGGTCCGGTCGGAACTCAGCGGTAATGTCTTGTGTGGCCGCAAGGCCCCAAGGGGTGAACGAACCCAACGAAGCGGCCAATACGACAGCGCGCCACATTGTGTTGCCAGGCTTGTTCATGCTGATCAACTCGTTGCTGCGAACGCATGCTGTTCTGGGTAAAAAATTCATCCGGCCGCCTCTGACGCATGGGCGACTTCGGCCAACGTATCCGGCGTGCAGCGCAAGTCGCCGATCATCAGCACGTCGCTTTCGCTTGGCGCCTTGCTGGGGTCCAGACGGAACTGGCACAACAGCTGGTTCTGGTAGCGCACTTGCAGGGTGGGTGAGCTGGAACTCATTTCCATGGAGAAGAACCCATCTACTTCGCTGACCCCACGGCTGGCGTGATTGATCACGTGGTGGCCGCGCAGAGGTGTGCCGTGTTCATCCAGCAAGCGGCCCAGCACGGTGACGGTTTTCATCACCGTGACTTTGCGGTAGTCCACACCGCCCTTGTTCAGGTGGTAGCTGGAGCGCGCCGGCTGGATATTGGCCGCCGGTGGGTGGTTGCCTTCAAAGTCGAAGGCCACGCTGCTGCTCTTGTAGGCCGACACCGGCACATAATTGCGCCCGGGCCGCAACAGGGTGCTGCCGCCGCCCAGGTCATCGGCGCGCAAGGCGATCTCGTCGAGGTCGGTTTCCACGTCGATGATCATGCCGGCACCGTTGCCCTGGTACTGGCTGCTCAGCAATACCTTGCCGGCACCGGCCACCAGGGTGCTGTTGAGGTTCAGGCCACCGCTGAAGTCGCCGTTGAAGGAACTGCGCTGCACGAAGCCGTCACCGCTGATCGCGTCGGTATTGAAACTGGCCATGCCCGACAGGCCGACGCCATAGGTGTCGGTGATCGCCGTGGCCGAGACGCTTTGCAGGAAGTGGTCGGTCAGGTCTTGGCGCAAGGTCACCGAGGCGTTGTTGTCACGCCCGCCGTCACGGGCGGTGCGGGTGCCGATGCTGCCGGAGATCTGCCGGCCATCGCGGCCCAGGTTCATGCTGACACTTACGTCTACACCACGATTGCGCGCGTCGTTGGTACCCGAGGTACCGGGCCGGTCGAACACCGAGAAGCGCCAGTTGGCATCGCTGCCGAACAGCTTGTCATGACGGCTCCAACCCAGGTCGATACCGGCGCCCTCGACATTGCCTTCGCTGTGGGACAGGCGCATGTTCAGGGTGTTTTTCGCATCGAGCCGGTGGTTGACCGACAGCGCCGTGTTGCTGGCCTCGCCCACGAAGGTATTGCGGCGCAGGCGGGTGCCGTCCGGCAGGGTTTCGTAGGTGTCGCGGGTGTCGAGCCAGCTGCGCGTGTGGCTGAACACCAGGTTGGTGGCGCCCAAGGTGTAGAGCGCTTGCAGGTCCATGCCGGTGCCGTGGTCCTGGGTCTGGTACAGGTTGGTGTAGAGACTGGTGTTGTTGGCGACCGTCCAGTCCACCGAACCGCCGTACTGCAGTTGTTCACGCACCTGGCGTGCCGACAGGCCGAGGATCACCCGTGGGTGCAACAGGTAGTTGATGGACGCGCCCGCAGTCATCGCGCCAGAGGCTTGTTCGTCCCAATTGCTGAACAGCTTGGTCTCGCGCCCGGCAAACAGGTTGTAGCGCCACGGGTCTTCGGCGTTGCGCCAGTTGCTGGGTTTGTACACCAACTCCTGGGTGGTGCTGGTGGTCAGGCCGTCTTCCACCAGGCGCACTTCCACTTCATAGATACCGCCGGGCAATGGCCGGGTGTCCAGGGTTTGCAGGCCGGCTGCCACGGCTTGGGTGTTGATCAACAGACCGTTGCGGTAAATCTCCACCGCCGCCTGGCGGTTGGCGGTGACATAGATCGGGTACACGCTGGGCTTGGCATTGTTGATGGCCAAGCTGTCGGAACTCCCGTACATCAGGCCCAGCGCTGTGTCAGGGCTGGCACCGAAGCTGCGCAGTTGGCGGGTCAGGCCGTCGGAATTGGGGGTGAAATGACCCAGGCGAAAAAATTGCCCTTCCATTTCCCGCTGGGTGTACAGCTCATGGATCGCGTGGCGCATCTGTTCGTTATCGCCACTCTGTCGCGCCAGTTGCAGGTTGAACACCTGGCTCCAGTTGCCAATGCTGGAACTGGCCTGCAGCCCGTAGCGACCGCCCAGTTTGTTGTCCTGGCCACCGTTGAGGTTGAGCTGGTTGTTGATGATCAACCCCAGGCTGCCGTCTTCCGGTTGCTGGTAAAAGCGCGGTGCATCGTCATTGAGCTCGACATTCTGAGTGATGATCGCCAACTGGGAGTTTTCCAGGTTGTAGAACGCCGAGAGCATTTTTTCCGGACAGGATTGGGTACAGGCACCCAGCGCCACGCCCTTTTCCAGCAGGGCTTGCCAGGTGTCGCGGGTGGCGGCCGGGACCTTGCTGTCACCGGTGTCGGTGAACTCGAGCAGGGTGACGCGATCATCCCGGGTCAACACAATCAGTGCCTCGCCCAGCAACTGCTGGTCAAGGTCTACACGTACCGCCAGCGGCACGTCGAAAAAGTGATCGGCAAAACCGGCGGGCAAGCCTTGGGCCTGACTCAGCAGATTGCCGGTAGTCAAAGCGCCCGAGGCAGCAGGTGCGGCCAGGGCACTCGTACACATCAACAGCGCAAGCGCCGTCGCGATAGGCGTCATCGGAAACATGAACGGAACACTCTGAATGCCAAAAGACTGGAAAAAACCAGGCCGGCGGACCGAGGAGGAAAGTCAGCCGACCTGCAAGTAAATGCCCGTGTTCAACGGGCATTCATTGGCACATCAAAGCGTTGGCAATACCGCGTCGAATACCACCGGCATCACCGCGGTGTAGGAACCGCGCTGAGTAGCCGAAGGCTTGGCCGCGACGATGCGCATTTCAGCGCCAATACCTGGGGTGGAGTCGGCTTCATTGACCACTTCCTGCGGAGAGCCGGTCAGGGTCACGCCATTGAGGGTGGTGGTCAGCGCGATGTTCTGCGCGGCATCACCGTTGAACAGCACAGCCGGGCCGCCTTCGATGTAGGCGTGAACCGAACCGTTGGTGTTCTTGATGTCGTAGATGGCGCTCAGGGGCGCCAACTCACCGCTGACCAGGTTGTAGGTCATGGTTTCGTCACGACCCCAGTTCGGATCACGCGGCTGGGCGTGGAACACGGTGGTCGGGATGTTTGCCTTGAGGTTGACGGTGTGGCTGGCTTCACCGGCAGCGATAGCCGTTACCGAGGAAGATAGCGCCAGAACGGCCAGGGGAACAGCGACAGCAAACTTCTTAAACATGGTCAATACCTGTAGTTGACAACATTGAATGGTTCATTGCCAAGGAGGTCCCTAACAACGAATTAGCAGACGTAGTTAGTTGAGCTACGCACTGCAAGACAATGATCAAGCCAAACTAAAAGCAGGTATGCAGGCACATTCCAAAACGCACGTAGCCCTTGTAAACAGGGCTTGAGCGAAAAAGATGGCATTTCGCCAAAACTTTAAAAGTATCCGTAGGAAATAAGCTACACGCTAAAAATGTGCTAAAGAAGTTGCTGTAAGAAGCGTACCACAAGACTAAGCAGCGCCTGACAAATAACAAGTTCAGATATAAATTCGAGCTACAACTCTAATTAAAGTTATAGCTCTAAAATCCAATCAGGTCCAATAGTTGTTAGTTGCTTCGCGGACCAAGCCTGTGCAACCGCCAACGACCGTTGGTCGCCAGGTACTATCCTTAGCATTAAGATATATCTTACGTTATATCTAAACCTGCACAGAGGACCTGCCCATGAAACACGAACATCGCGGCGAGTTTGAAAAACGCGGCGGTCGCGGCCCACGGGTGTTCGCCCCTGGCGACCTGAAGCTGCTGCTGTTGTCACTGATCGCCGAGCAACCTTGCCATGGCTACGACCTGATCCGCCGCATCGAGGGCCTGTTCGACGGCGCCTACAGCCCCAGCCCCGGCGTGATCTACCCCACCCTGACCTTTCTTGAAGAGAGCGAGCTGATCAGCGGCGACGCCGATGGCGGAAAAAAACGCTACACAATCACCGACCCCGGCCGTCTCTTCTTAAGCGAGCAAGCCGTTGCCCTGGACGGTGTGCGCATGCGCCTGGATGTCAGCAAGCGCTCGCTGCGTGGCCACGACCGCCCACCGCAAATCCATGAAGCGGTGCACAACCTGCGCCACGCCTTGCATTCGCACAACGGGCACTGGAGCCCGGAAGAAATCATTCGTGTCGCGGCGCTGCTCAATCGCACCGCCCAAGCCATTGCCGACGGGACAGACCAATGAACACACAAATCATTCATCGCGTAACCCACGAAATCAAACGCCGCCGCCTGCAAGTATTGCGGGTGGTCGATATCACCCCGCGCATGCGCCGCGTCACCCTGGGCGGCCCGGAATTGGCGGGCTTTATCAGCCTGGGCAGCGACGACCACATCAAGCTGTTGTTCCCGCAGAACGCCCAAGAGCAGGCGGCGCTGGAAAGCCCGACATTCAACATCAAGGGTGACGGCCCGCAACCAGCGATGCGCGACTACACGCCACGGCGTTACGACCTGAGCATTGGCGAGCTGGACATCGACTTCGTGCTGCACGGCGATGGCCCTGCGTCTACCTGGGCCGAGCAAGTTGAAGTCGGCCAGCACCTGTATATCGGCGGGCCACGTGGCTCGATGATCGTGCCGGATATCTTCGACAGCTACCTGCTGATTGGCGATGAAACGGCGATCCCGGCCATCGCTCGGCGCCTGGAAGAACTGCCCGCTGGGCGCAAGGTGCTGGCGGTGATTGAAATCGCCGATGCGGCGGAACAACAGGCGCTGAACAGCGCAGCCGAGGTCGAGGTGATCTGGGTGCTGCGCGGCCAGGATGATCTGCTCGATGTGGTGCGCAACCTGACGCTGCCCAGCGGCACGCTGTACAGCTTCGTCGCCACCGAAACCAAGCTGTCGCGCCAGGTGCGGCGGGTGCTGCTGGATGCGCACAAGGTCAACGAGGAATACCTCAAGGCCGTGGGTTACTGGCGTGCCGAGGGCAGCGAGGAAGAATAAATAAGGTGGGAGCTGGCTTGCCTGCGATGCAAACACCTCGGTTTATCAGTTACACCGAGGTGATGCTATCGCAGGCAAGCCAGCTCCCACATTAATGGTGCTCACTTTAGATCGAGGGAGATTTGAGGTGCTTGTCCAGGCCGATGATCGCCAGCGCGATGACGATGAACCCTGCCAAAATCCCTGCGGCATTCAAAAACACTTGTGGATAACCAAGGCTGTCCACATCCATGAACGGGTACTGATACTGCCCGAGCATATGCCCGCGCAGCAGCACATAACCGAAGTACACCAATGGGTAAATCACCCAGCCGGCAATGTGCTTGAACCGCAAGGTGC
This sequence comes from Pseudomonas sp. AL10, assembly GCF_029960685.1. NCBI lineage: Bacteria > Pseudomonadati > Pseudomonadota > Gammaproteobacteria > Pseudomonadales > Pseudomonadaceae > Pseudomonas > Pseudomonas sp. AL10. The sequence continues at coordinate 36,255 of NZ_JASBQZ010000020.1, read as the reverse complement.
CCTTGGGCACACACCGCCACCAATACACCACAAACAGCAACGGCATGACGTCGTGCAGCAATTCATCGGCGATAAATTGAAAGCCTTGCGGGCTCCACAGATGCCGCAGCAGCAGGTTGTAGGCCAGGCTCACCAGCACGATGCTCGCCGCTATCGCGCTACTGATGTGAGGCGCGAGGAAAAACCGCTTGGCGCCAGAGTCGCGCTTGACCAGCGCGTAGCTGAGCACCACGACCACCAGGGTATTGGTCAGCACGGTGAAGAAGCTGAAGAAACTGATCAGGCCGCCCAGCAAGCTCGCGCCACTGGTCCAGCGCGAATAGAAAATCAGGTATTGCTGGATCGCCAACCCCACCCAACCGGCCAAGGCTGCCATCGCGACAAAGCGCTTCATGCTTTCAATCCAGGGGGCGCTTGGTACGCATCAGCTTGACGTACAAACCTTCGACCTTTTCCCGCGCCCACGGGGTTTTGCGCAGGAAGGTCAGGCTCGACTTGATGCTCGGGTCACTCTTGAAGCAGCGGATATCAATACGCTCGGCCAAGCCGCTCCACTCGTAATGCTCCACCAGGGTGGTGAGCACGTGTTGCAGGGTCACACCGTGGAGCGGGTCGTTGCTTGTCGCGGTCATGCCAGGCCTTTTGCAAAAAGAGGAAACACAGCCGCGCACCTTAGCCGACGGGGCGTGCAGGTGGAAGCATCGGATTGAATATAGCCCGCGAGGAAAAGTTCCCCTTTTTCGCAAAAAAGAGATGTTATATTGTAACTTTACTTAACAACCTTTTTGCCTAGGAATATCCGATGTCGCTGCCTTCTCTCTGGCGCTTGTCGCCCCTCGCCGCCGCCCTGCTGATCGGCTCCCAGGCCCATGCCCTGGAACTGCCACCCCAAGTGGTCACCGGCAACCCGCTGGGCAGCGAACAGCTGGCCTCGCCCACCACCGTGCTGGAAGGCGACGACCTGACCCTGCAACAAAAAGGCAGCCTCGGTGAAACCCTGAACAAGCAGCCGGGCGTATCGTCTTCGTACTTTGGCCCAGGGGCCAGCCGCCCGATCATTCGTGGCCAGGACGGCGACCGTATTCGCATCCTGCGCAACGGTGTGGGGGCGCTGGACGCCTCGTCGCTGTCCTACGACCACGCGGTGCCGCTGGACCCGATCAACGTTGACCGCATTGAAATCGTGCGGGGCCCGGCCGCACTGCTGTACGGCGGCAGCGCCATCGGTGGTGTGGTCAATACCTTCGACAATCGCATCCCCACCGAGGCCATTGAAGGCATCCATGGCGCGGGTGAACTGCGCTACGGCGGTGCCGACACCACCCGCAGCAGCGCAGGCAAGCTGGAAGCCGGCAACGGTACGTTCGCCTTGCACCTGGATGCCAATGCGCGCGAGTTCAACGACCTTAAAATCCCAGGCTATGCCCGCAGCCGGCATGCACCGGAGAGCGAAAACGGCCCCGGCAAAAACGGGCGCCTGGGTAACAGCAATGGGCGCCAGGACGGTGGTGCGGTAGGCGGTTCCTACACCTGGGATGATGGTTATGCGGGGCTGTCCTACAGCAATTACGACAGTAACTACGGCTCACCCGCCGAGCAGGATGTGCGCATCCGCATGAAACAGGACCACTACGCCTTTGCGTCCGAGATCCGCAACCTGCAAGGGCCGTTTACCTCGGTGAAACTCGACGCCGGTTACACCGACTACGAACACCGAGAAATCGAAGGCGGCGAAACCGGCACCACCTTCAAGAACAAAGGCTATGAAGCGCGGGTGGAAGCTCGTCACCAGCCGATAGGCCCATTCGATGGCGTGGTCGGCGCCCAAGTGACGCGCAACGAGTTCTCGGCCCTGGGCGAAGAAGCCTTCGTACCGCAGACCGACACCAACGCCGGCGCACTGTTTATCCTCGAAGAAATGCAAGCCACCGAGCGCCTCAAACTCAGCCTAGGCGCACGTCTGGAACACACCAGCGTCGACCCGAACGCCAAAGGCAACGAGCGCTTTGCCAATGCCGACAAGAGCAGTAACTTCACCGCCGGTAGCCTGTCGTCTGGTGCGGTGTACGCCCTCACGCCGATCTGGTCCCTGGCCGCCACCCTCGGCTACACCGAACGCGCGCCGACCTTTTACGAGCTGTACGCCAACGGCGCCCACGTTGCCACCGGTACCTACGAGTTGGGCGATGCCAACCTGAAGAAAGAAAAGGCCGTGTCCAGCGACCTGGCCCTGCGCTTTGACAACGGCACCCACAAGGGCAGCTTCGGCGTGTTCTACAGCCACTTCTCCAATTACATCGGCTTGTTGGGCACGGGTCGTACCCTGAACGATGAAGGCGAAGAGGACGCGGGCGGTATTCCCGAGTACGAATATTCTGGCGTGCGCGCGCGTTTCGCCGGCTTCGAAGCCCAGGATCACTGGAAGCTCGGTGAAGGCGCCTACGGTAAGTTTGCGCTGGAACTCTCGGGCGATTACACCCGCGCCACCAACCTGGACACCGGCGAAGCCTTGCCACGCATCGCGCCCCTGCGCATGAGCAGCGGCCTGCTGTGGGAACTGGACCGCTGGCAAGCACGTATCGATGTGGAACATGCCGCAGGCCAAGGGCGTGTGCCGGATAACGAAAGCGGCACCGACGGCTACACCACCCTCGGCGCCAGCGCGGGGTATCGCTTCAATGTGGGCGGTAGCCAGTGGCTGGCCTTCGTCAACGGTGAAAACCTGACCAATCAGACCGTGCGCTATGCCAGCTCGATTCTGCGCGATATCGCGCCGGCGCCAGGTAGAAGCGTGCAGTTCGGCGTTCGCACTACCTTCTAATCATCACCGCTAATCCCCTGTGGGAGCGGGCTTGCCCGCGAAAGCGTTGGGTCAGTCAACATCACTGTTTGCTGGGCCGACGTCTTCGCAGGCAAGCCAGCTCCCACATTTGATCTTCGTTGCTTTGAGCATTGCGTTCGCTTGATCGATCGGCATTGGGGACATGCCTGCGACGTGATTGTGCAGCGACTATCTGTCACTGTTACCAAAACTGAAATGATGCATCTTGCGATTCACCCTTTCTCAAAACGCCCCGCCGCATTATCCTTCGCAACAATCTGAAACGCTTCACCTCCGGGTCGATCCCATTTGCCGAATTTCCCTTCACGCAAAGACAGCGCTGTCTTAAACCGACCTGCGCCAGGGACTCTGTTGCCCGCCTGTGGATAACCCGGTTATCCACAGAAAAACCCGAAAATAACGATGAACCAAGCCCGTGCTGAATCGTCATCTACAGTGAAGCACGGGGTTACATAATTATTCCAACGTCACGGAGAAACACACTATGAGCACTGATGGTGCTTCAAGCCCAAGCCGCCTGTTGCCCAGGCTGCTAGGCGTCTTGCTGCTGATCATGGGGCTGGCCTTGCTGGCTGGCGGCGTCAAGCTGAGCATGCTCGGCGGGTCGCTGTACTACCTGCTCGCCGGTATCGGCATCACCCTGACCGGCGTGTTGCTGCTGGCTACCCGCCGCGCTGCGCTGGGCTTGTACGCACTGGTGTTGTTCGCCAGCACCGTGTGGGCACTGTGGGAAGTCGGCCTGGACTGGTGGCAACTGGTACCGCGCCTGGCCCTGCTGTTCGCCTTGGGCATCGTCATGCTGCTGCCGTGGTTTCGCCGTCCGTTGCTGCGTGGCCAAGCGGCCCCGCTGGGCACTGGCGCGCTGAGCGTGGCCGTGGTGCTGGCGGGCGCTACCGCACTGGCCAGCCAATTCACCAACCCAGGTGAAATGGTCAAGACCGGCCAACTGGACCGCGACGCGGTACCGGGCATGGCCAGCGCTGCGCCCACCCAGGCCGATGGCGACTGGAATTCCTATGGCCGTTCGGCCTTCGGTGACCGTTACTCGCCACTGGCACAGATCACCCCGGAAAACGCCCACAAGCTGGTGCCGGCGTGGACCTATCGCACTGGCGACATCCCTGGCCCAGGCGACCCCGGTGAAACCACCGCGGAAAACACCCCGCTGAAAGTCAATGGCATGCTCTACGTGTGCACACCGCACAGCCAAGTGATTGCCCTGGACCCGGATACCGGCAAGGAAATCTGGCGTTTCGACCCGAAGATCACCACCCAGGGTGCTGAGAGCTTCAAAGGTTGGGCGCACATGACCTGCCGTGGCGTGTCGTACCACGATGACGCTGCCTACGCTTCCGAACAAAGCCCGACTGGCACTGCCAGCCCGGCCGCCGCACCGAACGCCTGCCCGAAACGCATCTTCGTGCCGACCGCCGACACCCGTCTGATCGCCCTGAACGCCGACACCGGCAAGATGTGCGAAGACTTCGGTGACAAAGGCCAGGTCGACCTGCGTGCCAACATCGGCAGCTTCGCCCCAGGCGGTTACTACTCCACGTCGCCACCGGCCGTGACCAAGAACCTGGTCGTGATCGGCGGTCACGTGACCGATAACGTTTCCATCGACGAGCCAAGCGGCGTGATCCGTGCGTTCGACGTGCACACCGGCAAGCTGGTGTGGAACTGGGACAGCGGCAACCCGGACGACACCACACCGTTGGCCGAAGGCAAGACCTACACCCGCAACTCGCCGAACATGTGGTCCATGTTCGCCGTGGATGAAAAACTCGGCATGCTCTACCTGCCGATGGGCAACCAGATGCCCGACCAGTACGGCGGCGACCGTACCGATGAGTCCGAGAAGTACGCCGCTGGCCTGACCGCTCTGGACATCGACACCGGCCACGTGAAGTGGACCTTCCAGTTCACCCACCATGACCTGTGGGACATGGACGTGGGCGGCCAGCCTTCGCTGATCGACATCAAGACCGCTGCGGGCGTGAAGCAGGCCGTGATGGCGTCGACCAAGCAAGGCAGCATCTACGTGCTGGACCGCGCCACTGGCCAGCCCGTGGTGCCGGTCAATGAAATCCCGGTGCCACAGGGCGCAGTCGCGGGCGACCGCACCTCCCCTACCCAACCCAAGTCCGACCTGAACTTCATGCCGCCGCCGTTGAAAGAACGCGACATGTGGGGCGTGACACCGTTCGACCAGATGCTGTGCCGGATCGACTTCAAATCCATGCGCTACGACGGCCCGTTCACGCCGCCGTCGCTGCAAGGTTCGATCGTGTACCCAGGCAACTTCGGCGTGTTCGACTGGGGCGGCATCTCGGTTGACCCGGTGCGCCAGATCGCCTTCGTGAACCCAAGCTACATGGCGTTCAAATCCAAGCTGATCCCGGCCGCTGACATCGCCAAGCAAGGCCCACGCGTCAGCGAAACCGAGGGCGTGCAGCCAAACAAAGGCGCGCCGTATGGTGTGATCCTTGAAGCGCTGCTGTCGCCGATGGGCCTGCCATGCCAGGCACCGGCCTGGGGCTACGTGGCGGCGGTCGACCTGACCAACCACCAGACCATCTGGATGCACAAGAACGGCACCGTGCGTGACAGCTCGCCGGTTCCAATCCCGCTGACCATGGGCGTGCCTAGCCTGGGCGGTACGTTCACCACCGCTGGTGGCGTCGCGTTCCTCAGCGGCACCCTGGATCAGTACCTGCGTGCCTATGACGTGAAAAACGGCAAGCAACTGTGGGAAGGCCGCCTGCCTGCAGGCGCGCAAACCACCCCGATGACCTACACCGGCAAGGACGGCAAGCAATACGTGCTGGTCATGGCGGGCGGTCACGGTTCCCTGGGGACCAAGCAGGGTGATTATGTAATGGCGTTCAAACTGCCAGATTAAGTAGCACTGGCGGTAGAAAAGGCGGCTGCCCCGAATGGGCAGCCGCTTTTTTTTGCCTGCCGAAAATGCCCCCGCGGTTTCCCCTCTGCCCTTTAAAGCTAATTTAGTGCGCACGCCCTGCGTAATACAAAAGGCGTACGGATAAAACTTTAAAGGGAGCTTCACTGCATGACGGACCATGTCGCGACAAAACCGACTCTTTCCACACCCACAAAAATCCTGGAACTTGAACACCTCAACACTGCCAGTTTAAAAAAACTCATCAGTGGTGAAGTGCTCGCCATTCGAGTACCTGAATTTGCCAACGCGAACACCAGCGCACGGTTGATTCAGGCCATCGACGGCACCGCCATCCTGGAACACTACGGCCATGAAACCTACGAAGAGGGGCGCGTGGTTCAGCACTTCTATGGTGTGCATCGCTGGGGCACCCCGTTCAACTCCACGTACGGCAAGGCCGCCGGCAGTGATGCCCAAGAAAAATATTATGCAGACGCCGCCCGTATGCGCGGCCTTATCGACAGCCTCTGTGCGCCGCAAAAGCCGCCCATTCAACAGCTGATGGAACAGTTCCAGGCGCTCTGGCCGCAAGGTGCAACAGCCGCTGCGTTCCAGGGCCAACCAATGTTTTGCGGGATCATACGCGTCATGTTCCCGGAGACGGCGCACCTCTCGGAAACGGTGCCCCATGTGGATTGCCTGCCCCGCTCAATCGCTGAGTTGCAGCATCAATTCAGCGCCAATATCTATCTTCAAACGCCGCCTGCGGGAGGCGAGTTAATCATTTGGGATACCCAAGCCTTTAGCTATGACCAAGTCCAGCGCTTCGAGGGTGCCCAACTGCCCGAACAGTGTTTACAAAAACCGCTGCGCATCCGCCCACGCCAGCACGAACTGGTGCTGATCAATACCCGCCGCCCCCACGCCATCTGCGGGTTCGATTCGGGAAAACGCGTCAGCATGCAGTCGTTTATCGGCTATACACCCGGTGAACCGTTTTACTTCTGGTGCTAATACTTTTACTGCTCGTGCACATGGACGTTTATCTATGACCCCCGAAGAATTCCGCCAACATGGCTATGCCATGATCGACCTGATTGCAGATTACCGACAGAACATCGAACAACGCGGCGTGCAGCCCACCACCCAACCTGGCGAGATCAAAGCCGCCCTGCCGGCCAGCCCGCCTGACACCGCCGAACCCTTCGAACAAATCATGGGCGACGTCGAAAAACTGATCATGCCCGGCTTGCTGCATTGGCAGCATCCCAGTTTCTTCGGGTTCTTCCCTTCCAATGTGGAACTGTCCTCAGTGCTCGGCGATTGCCTGAGCACCGGCCTGGGTGTGATTGGGTTGTCCTGGCAATCCAGCCCGGCCCTCACCGAAATCGAGGAAGTCACCACCGATTGGCTGCGCGACATGCTCGGCCTGGGCAGCTCATGGAGCGGTGTGATCCAGGACTCGGCGTCCACCTCCACGCTGGTGGCGCTTATCAGCGCCCGGGAACGCAGCTCCGATTACGCGCTGATGCACAACGGCCTGCAAAACAGCGGCGCGCCCCTGATCGTCTACACCTCAGCCCACGCCCATAGCTCGGTCAACAAGGCGGCGATCCTGGCCGGGTTCGGCCAGAACCATATCCGCACCATCGCCACCGATGCACACAATGCAATGTCGCCCCAGGCACTGGCGCAGGCCATCGAACAGGACCTGGCCGCTGGCAACACACCCTGCGTGGTGATTGCCACCACCGGCACCACGGCTGCCATGGCGATCGACCCTCTGGATGCGATTGGCGACCTCACCCAACGCCACAGCCTGTGGCTGCACGTGGACTCGGCCATGGCTGGCGCGGCAATGATCCTGCCGGAATGCCGGGCCCTGTGGGATGGCATCGAAAAGGCTGACTCGCTGGTGCTCAACCCGCACAAATGGCTGGGCGCGGCCTTCGATTGCTCGGTGTACTTTGTACGTGACCCCGAGCATTTGATTCGCATCATGACCACCAACCCGAGCTACCTGCAGTCCAGCGCAGACGGCCAAGTGCGAAACTACCGTGACTGGCGGATTTCCCTGGGCAGCCGTTTTCGCGCCTTGAAGTTGTGGTTCCTGATACGCGAGCAAGGTGTCAGCGGCCTGCAAGCGCGGCTGCGGCGAGACCTGGCCAATGCGCGCTGGCTGGCAGAGCAGATTGAAGCCACTGAGCACTGGACACTGGTGGCCACGCCCGCCTTGCAAACCCTTTGCATTCGCCATGAACCGCCGGGGTTGGCAGGCCAGGCCCTGGATACTCACACCCGAGCCTGGGCAGAAAAACTCAACCAGTCAGGCGATGCCTACGTCACCCCCGCCCTCCTCAATGAGCGCTGGATGGTGCGGGTATCCATCGGCGCGCTGGGCACCGAACGCCAGCATGTCCAAAGGTTGTGGGCGCGACTGCAGACACTGGTCTAAGTAGGCACCCGTTCACGCCGCATCCACCGCTCGAACGCCATGGCATTGAGCGGCCGGCTGATCAGGTAGCCCTGGGCGGTGTCGCAGTTCCAGCGTTTGAGCAGGGTGAGGCTGTGTTCGAACTCCACGCCCTCGGCCACCACCTTGAGCCCCAGGCTATGGCTCATCTCTATGGTGGAACGCACGATCACGCCGTCGCCGCTGGTGCTGTCGAGGTTGCGTATAAAGGACTGGTCGATCTTCAGCTCTTGCACCGGCAGGCGCTGCAACTGTGCGAGGGAGGAGTAACCGGTGCCGAAATCATCCACCGACAGGCTGATCCCGCAATTGCGCAGCTGCTCCAGCACGCTGAGGGCCTGCTGCGGGTTGTGCATGATGGCGCTCTCGGTAATCTCGAAAATCAAATGCTCGGCGCCCACGTGGTATTGGGCCAATAGCGCAGTGACGCGAATCGCCAAGTCATCATCCGCCAAGTCGTTCACGGAGATATTCACCGACAGCTGGATAACCAGCCCACGCTGCGCCCATTCGGCAATCTGGCGGATGGCTTCCTCGATCACCCATAGCGTTAGCGCGCCCATGCTGCCGGTGCGTTCGGCCAGGGGAATGAACTCTGCGGGGGACACTTGCCCCAGCGTCGGGTGTTGCCAGCGCAACAAGGCTTCAGCCTGGCTCACGTGCCCGCGGCGCAGGTCAAGCTTGGGCTGGTAGCACAGGAACAACTCGCCTTCGATCACGGCGCGGCGCAAATCGCGGATCAGGGTGATCTGGCGTTGGTGGGCGAGGTCGCGGTCCGGTTGGTAGATCTGCAAATGCCCCGGCAGGTTGGCCGCGTCGTGCCGGGCGATGGCCGCGCGGTTGATCAATTCTTCCACCTGCTGCCCGTCAGCAGGGTACGCGGCGATGCCGATGCTCACCTCATGGCGCACTTCGTCATTGCCGATGCGCAGGGGTTCGGTCAACGCCCCATGCAACTGGTCGGCGCGGGCCACGGCAGAGTCGATCTCGGTGTTTTCCAACAACAACAGAAACTCACTGCCGGCGATGCGCGCCGCAGTGTCGCTGGCCAACAGGCTGCTGGACAAGCAGCGGCTGGCCTCGCACAACATATGCTCGACCCCTTCGGGGCCAAACCCTTCGTTGATGACCCGGTAGTTTTCAATGCCTACGTACAGCAATACCACCGACCGCCGTGCGCTGATCGCACTGCCCAGGCGCTCCATGGCCAGGGCGCGGTTGGGCAGGCCGGTGAGCGGGTCATGCAAGGCATTGTGAGCCAACTGTCGCTCACGCAGGGCGATGCCGCTTTGCATGGCATTGAACGCACGCGCCAGCAGGCCGAACTCGTCGTGGCTGCGCACCCGCACCGGGGTGCGGTAGTCACCGGCCCCGATGCGTTCAGCGGCTTGCACCAGCGCATTGAGCGGGCGTGACACTCGCCGCGCCAGGAATAACGCCACCGCCAGCGAGACCAGCAGCACCGCCAGGGCAATCCCCATGAACTGCCGGTCCAGCGGCGCGAAGGATTCCAGCGCATGGTCCAGCGGGCTTTGCAGCAACACGCGCACTTCATCGCCCTCGCCGCTATTGGCCAAGGGCAACACCTGGCTGAGCACACGCTGGCCATGGAACAGCTGGATCTTCGCCTCAGGATCGACCTGCGTGCCATGCAAGAGGCTGATGATGCTTGGGCGCCAATTGCCAGGGTGGGTGGTGAATAGCTGACCGAGATGGCCGTCCTGCACACTGAGGAACGACACCTCCAGGTTGCTCATGGAACGCAGCTCGTGGGCAAATTGCGTGTCCATGGGGAAACCCATGACCACGCGGGCGATGGGCACAGGCCCGAGCACATCCTTTTGCACCAGCAGATAGGGGCGCCCGGCCATGGCGACGATCAACATTTGCTGGCCACTGCGCCGCGCCTTGCGCAAGGCATCGGCATACGGGAACAACTGGCCGCGCGTCTGCACCAGCAGAGTACTGACCATGACCCGGTCATCCAGGCCCAGCACCACCACTTCGCTGGAACTGACCCCGGTACCATGGGTGCCCAGCGCGTCCAGGATCGGCACCGTGCGGCCACCGGCCACCGCCTGCTTGAACGGCCCATCGGCGGTGAGCCAGTCCAACCCGTACTGCAAGCGCCGCCCGCGCAGGTCCAGCAGGCGCTCGAACACCTGCCGCCCCGTGTTCAGCTGCACGTCGGCCTGGTTCTCCACCGCGCGAGTGGTGGCGGCCTTGACGGCAAAATAGGTGGCGGCCACGACCACCAGCAGCAACAGCGCCAACACCCCGGCAATACGGGTCTGAAACGTGTGGCGCCAGTGCATAGCCGCGCCCTCGGGCCGTGCTCGTCGCTCTTGGCCGTGCTTTCCTGGTGTCATACGCGTCCCTGCCGACTGCTAACCGGCGTCAAAAAAACATCCTTTTTAATGGGGAATTTTATTAAAGCAGGTTAGCTGGGACTGGGGATAAGTAAACCCAATAAAAGCTGGGCTTCGCTGTCACATTATTGACGATCAGTTCGAAAAGCAGAGGCATAAAGCACATTGACCGCGCCTCTCCCGTTATTTCATGCAAATTGTTGCTAACGACGCCCCCCCATTGAAACCACCGCAACCCCGCCCCATCTAACCTGCATACTTACTGATGCAGGTGCCCCATGAGCGACCAGCAAGAATTTCCAGATTACGACCTCAACGATTACGCCGACCCCGAAAACGCTGAAGCCCCCTCGTCCAATACTGGCCTGGCGCTGCCTGGGCAAAACCTGCCGGACAAGGTTTACATCATCCCGATCCACAATCGGCCGTTTTTCCCGGCCCAAGTGTTGCCGGTGATCGTCAATGAAGAACCCTGGGCCGAAACCCTGGAGCTGGTGAGCAAATCCGACCACCATTCCCTTGCGCTGTTTTTCATGGACACGCCGCCCGATGACCCACGGCACTTCGACACCTCCGCCCTGCCGCTGTACGGCACCCTGGTGAAGGTACACCACGCCAGCCGCGAGAACGGCAAGCTGCAGTTCGTGGCTCAGGGCCTGACCCGCGTGCGCATCAAGACCTGGCTCAAGCACCACCGCCCACCGTACCTGGTGGAGGTTGAATACCCGCACCAGCCCAGCGAGCCGACCGATGAGGTCAAGGCCTACGGCATGGCGCTGATCAATGCGATCAAGGAACTGCTGCCCCTCAACCCGCTGTACAGCGAAGAGTTGAAGAACTACCTCAACCGCTTCAGCCCCAACGACCCGTCGCCGCTTACCGACTTCGCCGCCGCCCTCACCTCGGCGACCGGTAATGAGCTGCAGGAAGTGCTGGACTGCGTGCCCATGCTCAAGCGCATGGAAAAAGTGCTGCCGATGTTGCGCAAAGAGGTAGAAGTCGCGCGCCTGCAAAAAGAACTCTCCGCCGAGGTAAACCGCAAGATCGGCGAGCACCAGCGAGAGTTCTTCCTCAAGGAACAACTCAAAGTCATCCAACAGGAGCTGGGCCTGACCAAGGACGATCGCAGCGCCGACGTCGAACAGTTCGAACAGCGCCTGCAAGGCAAGGTGTTGCCGGCCCAGGCACAGAAGCGCATCGATGAAGAGCTGAACAAACTGTCGATCCTGGAAACCGGTTCGCCGGAATACGCCGTCACGCGCAACTACCTGGACTGGGCCACCTCGGTGCCGTGGGGCGTGTACGGCGCAGACAAACTCGACCTCAAGCACGCGCGCAAAGTGCTCGACAAGCACCATGCGGGCCTGGATGACATCAAGAGCCGCATCCTCGAATTCCTCGCCGTGGGCGCCTACAAGGGCGAAGTCGCCGGTTCCATCGTGTTGCTGGTGGGCCCGCCGGGCGTGGGCAAGACCAGTGTGGGCAAGTCCATCGCCGAATCCCTGGGGCGGCCGTTCTATCGCTTCAGTGTCGGCGGCATGCGCGACGAGGCCGAGATCAAGGGCCACCGGCGCACCTACATCGGCGCCCTGCCCGGCAAGCTGGTGCAGGCGTTGAAAGACGTGGAAGTGATGAACCCGGTGATCATGCTCGACGAGATCGATAAGATGGGCCAGAGCTTCCAGGGCGACCCGGCGTCGGCGCTGCTGGAAACCCTGGACCCGGAACAGAACGTCGAATTCCTCGACCACTACCTGGACCTGCGCCTGGACCTGTCCAAAGTGCTGTTCGTGTGCACCGCCAACACCCTGGACTCGATCCCGGGCCCGTTGCTGGACCGCATGGAAGTGATTCGCCTGTCGGGCTATATCACCGAAGAAAAAGTCGCCATCGCCAAGCGCCACCTGTGGCCCAAGCAGTTGGAAAAAGCCGGCGTGGCCAAAAACAGCCTGACCATCAGTGATGGTGCCTTGCGCGCGTTGATCGACGGTTATGCGCGAGAGGCCGGCGTGCGTCAGTTGGAGAAGCAACTGGGCAAGCTGGTGCGCAAGGCGGTGGTCAAGCTGCTGGATGAACCGGACTCGGTGATCAAGATCGGCAACAAGGACCTGGAAAGCTCCCTGGGCATGCCCGTGTTCCGTAATGAACAAGTGCTGTCCGGCACCGGCGTGATTACCGGCCTGGCCTGGACCAGCATGGGCGGCGCCACCTTGCCGATTGAAGCGACGCGCATCCACACGCTCAACCGCGGCTTCAAGCTCACCGGGCAGTTGGGTGAAGTGATGAAAGAGTCCGCCGAAATCGCCTACAGCTACATCAGTTCAAACCTTAAGTCGTTTGGCGGCGATGCGAAGTTCTTCGATGAAGCCTTCGTGCACTTGCACGTACCGGAAGGCGCCACCCCCAAAGACGGCCCGAGTGCTGGCGTGACCATGGCCAGTGCGTTGCTGTCCCTGGCCCGCAACCAACCGCCGAAAAAAGGCGTGGCGATGACCGGCGAACTGACCTTGACCGGGCATGTACTGCCGATTGGCGGAGTGCGCGAGAAGGTGATTGCGGCGCGGCGCCAGAAGATTCACGAGTTGATCTTGCCGGAGCCCAACCGTGGCAGCTTTGAGGAGTTGCCGGATTATTTGAAGGAAGGCATGACGGTGCACTTTGCCAAGCGGTTTGCGGATGTGGCGAAGGTGCTCTTCTGATAGATCTCTAGCGCCTGGACTGGCCCTATCGCGGGCAAGCCCGGCTCCCACAGGGATCGGTGTTGTTAATGACAACGCGGTCAAGTGTGGGAGCGGGCTTGCCCGCGATGGCGCCAGCCGCCACACCGCATGCCCTCTTGTCACACCTTGTCTCATCTTCGGTTATGCTCCCCCTTCGTCGTGTATTAACGGAGCCTTCATGACCGCTGCCCGCCTGTTTCTCCCCTTGAGCCTTGCCCTGCTGGCCGGATGCGCCAGTGCCCCCAAGCAAAACGTCAGCGTGGACAACCAGAGCGCCTGCCCGCTCCAGCTTGAAAACGGGCAAAACCTGATCCTCACCCTGCCCAGCAATCCCACCACCGGCTATCGCTGGGCCATCCAGGATTCCGCTGGCGGCGTGTTGCGCGCCTTGAGCCCTGAGGTCTACAGCAGCACCGAATCCGGCGTGATTGGCGGTGGCGGCCAGTCGACCTGGCGCTTCCAGGCGTTTGCCCCAGGGCAAGGGCGTTTGCGCCTGACATCCCAGCAACCTTGGGAGCCGGAGGCCGAACCTGTCGAAACCTTTGACTGCGCCATTACGGTGAACTGATATGCCATGGCTGATCCTTGCCTTGATGGGCGCCGGCACCTTTGTCTACGGCCTGGCGACCCATGCAACGCTGCTGTGCCTGCTGGTCAAGCCGCTGCCGGTGCTGGCGCTGCTGGGTTGGCTGCATGACGCGCCGCCCACCGAGTATCGACGCTGGATCAGCCTGGGCTTGATTTTTTCCGTGGTGGGCGACGTGTTGCTCGCCTGGCCAGGCGACCTGTTTATCTTTGGCCTGGGCGCGTTTCTGTTCGCACATCTGGCCTATCTCAAAGCCTATTTCAGTGACTGTCGGCGCTTGGCGCTGCTGCCGCTGGTGCTGGCCCTCGGCGTTGGCGCAATCTTGCTGAGCATCTTGATAGCCCACGGCCTCGGTGAGCTGTTGATACCGGTGGTGGTTTACGCACTGGTGATCAGCGCCATGCTCTGGCGGGCGTTGGCGCGACTGGGCAGCGAGGTGCCCAAACGTTCGGCGTGGCTGGCAGCAGCGGGTGCGCTGTCGTTTGTGGTTTCCGACGCGCTGATCGGCATCAACCGGTTTGTGCTGGCGTTCGAGGCGGCGCCGTATTTACTGATCGCCACCTACTGGCTCGGGCAGTGGGGCATCACCGCCTCGGCTTTCCATCAGACAACCCGCGCATCCGAGGACCAACTTGGCTAAAATGCCGGCCTTTCCCCCATCGTCGCCGGAACAGCCGTGAGCAAAGAACCCGATCGCCTATTCGCCCAGCCCCTGCCCCAGGTGCCGGACTTCGCCTTTAACGAGGATGTGGTGCGGGTGTTCCCGGACATGATCAAGCGCTCGGTGCCGGGTTACCCCACTATCGTCGAAAACCTCGGCGTGCTGGCCGCGCAATTTGCCCAACCGGGTAGCGTGCTGTATGACCTGGGCTCTTCCCTGGGCGCCGTGACCCAAGCCCTGCGTCGCCATGTACGCACCGAGGGTTGCCGGGTGATCGCCGTGGATAACTCCGCCGCGATGGTCGAGCGCTGCCGCGAATACCTCAATGGCCAGGACTCGATGTTCCAGGAGTTGCTGCCCGTGGAGGTGATCGAGGGCGATATCCTCGCCCTGCAATTCAAGCCCGCCTCGGTGGTGGCCCTGAACTTCACCCTGCAATTTATCGCCCCAAAGGAGCGCCTGGCGTTGCTGGGGCGCATTCGCCAGGCGCTGCTGCCGGGCGGGGCGTTGATCCTCTCGGAAAAGCTGCGCTTTAACGATGTTGAAGAGCACGCGCTGCTGACCGACCTGCATATCGCCTTCAAACGCGCCAACGGCTACAGCGAACTGGAAATCGCCCAGAAGCGCAGCGCCATCGAAAACGTCATGAAGCCCGACAGCCTCGAAGAACACCGCGAACGCCTGCTGGCGGCCGGGTTCTCGAAAGTCGTGCCGTGGTTCCAGTGTCTTAACTTTGCCTCGTTGATTGCCTTGCCATGATTGATTTGTCCCCCCTCGCCCGCCACTTGGTCGGCACCCCCCTGGCCGTCTGGGCCCAGGGCCTGCAAGCGCAGCTCGATAGCAAGATGGAAAAAGGCCACGGCGACCTGGAGCGCTGGCAGAGTGCGTTGGATGCACTGCCGAAGATCCAGCCCAGTGAAGTCGACCTGCTCAACGGCCTGGTGCTGGACACAGATTGCAACGACGCCACCCGCGAGCAAATGCACACCGCCTTGATGGGCCTGAGCCCTTGGCGCAAAGGCCCGTTCCATCTGTTCGGCGTGCATGTGGACACCGAGTGGCGTTCGGACTGGAAGTGGTCGCGGGTCGCGCCGCACCTGAACCTCCAAGGCAAGCGCATCCTCGACGTGGGTTGCGGCAACGGCTACTACATGTGGCGCATGCTCGGCGCCGGGGCCGACAGCGTGATTGGCGTGGACCCCAACTGGCTGTTCTTCTGCCAGTTCCAGGCAGTGCAGCGCTACTTGTCCGAGCCCAAGGCCTGGCACCTGCCGTTCCCGTTCGAAGACTTGCCGGCGAACCTGGAAGGCTTTGACACCGTATTTTCCATGGGCGTGTTCTACCACCGCCGCTCGCCCATCGAGCATTTGCTGGCGTTGAAAGACACCCTGGTCAAGGGCGGCGAGCTGGTGTTGGAAACATTGGTGGTGGAAGGCGATCAACAGCAAGTACTGGTGCCGGAAGACCGTTACGCCCAGATGCGCAACGTGTGGTTCCTGCCGTCGGTGCCGGCGTTGATGCTATGGCTGCGCCGGGCCGGTTTCAGTGATGTGCGGTGCGTGGATGTGAGCGTGACCACGGTTGAGGAACAGCGTGGGACGCAGTGGATGAAGTATCAGTCGCTGAGTGATTTTCTGGATCCTGAGGATCACAGCAAGACCATTGAAGGGCTGCCGGCGCCGATGCGGGCGGTGATCATCGCTCGCAAATAACACCACTATGATCGTTCCCACGCTCTGCGTGGGAATGCCTCTTGTGACGCTCTGCGTCACGCTTTGGGACGCAGAGCGTCCTGTGCTGCGTTCCCACGCAGAGCGTGGGAACGATCATCACGGTTTAGCTCGTCGGGCTTTGAAGAACTCGCTCAAGACAGCCCCACACTCCTCGGCCAATACCCCGCCTTCAAACAACACCCGATGGTTAAGAAAACCCTGGGTAAAAAACTGCCCCTGGCTTTGCACGATGCCCGCCTTCGGCTCCAGCGCGCCATACACCACCCGCGCAATCCGCGAATGCACGATCAACCCCGCGCACATGCTGCACGGTTCCAGCGTCACGTACAGCGTGCTGCCCACCAGCCGATAGTTGCTGATCGCTTGCGCAGCGGCGCGGATCGCGACCATTTCGGCATGGGCGCTGGGGTCGTTGCCGCTGATGGGGCAGTTGAACCCGCGGCCGATGATTTCACCGTCCTGCACCAGCACGGCACCCACCGGCACTTCGCCCAATGCAGCGCCTTGAGCGGCGAGCGCCAGGGCTTCGCGCATAAAGTCCTGGTCGCGGCTGCGGTCGATAATCGCGGCGGGGCGAATCTGGCGCATCACGCCACCTCGATGGCGGCCATCAGGCCGGTTTCCATGTGGTCGATCACATGGCAATGGAACATCCACACCCCGGGGTTATCCGCCACCAAGGCCACGCGGGCGCGTTCGTTCTTGCCCAGCAGGTAGGTGTCGGTGAAATACGGGATCACCTTGTGGCGGTTGGACGCGAGCACCTTGAAGCTCATGCCGTGCAGGTGGATCGGGTGCTGGTACTGGGTCATGTTCTTCAATTCGAAAATGTAGCTCTTGCCCTTTTCCAGCTTGGCAATCGGGCGGTCGGCGCAGGTCTTGTCGGTGATGTCCCAGGCCTGGCCGTTGATCTGCCACAGGCTTGGCGGCTTGCCGTTTTCGACATTGACCGACACCGAGCCGACCCATTCGAAATTAAAGTTGAGCTTCTCGGCATTGGCCAAGTCTGGCTCGGCAACCGGGTTGGCCGGCAATGCCGGTGGCCACGCGGTAGGCGCGTCGGTATTGGCGACCGAGCGGAAGGTGCCAAGGCGCACCGGGCCGTTGCGCAGCGACAGCTCTTCGCCCGCCGGCGGCGCCTTGATCGCCAGGCAAATGCGCATGCCCGGGCCCAGCCAATATTCCTTGCCCAGCGGGCGCGGCTCGATGGGGTTGCCGTCCAGGGCGTAGATCTGCGCTTCGACGCCAGGAATATTGAGACGATAAGTCAGGGTGTTATCGAGGTTGAGCAGGCGCACGCGGGTGATTTGCCCAGCCGGCAGCTCGATCACCGCCTGGGGCACGCCGTTGATGGTGGAGAGGCGCCCGGCCGTGCCGCCACGCGCTGCTTCACGGGGGATGCTGAATTCGACAAACTCGCCCTCTTCGTCGATGTGCCAGTTCTTCAGGCTCAAGGTGCGTTCGTACTTGAAGCCGGTGGGTTCGCGCTCTTCCACGATCAACGGGCCGACCAGGCCACGGCCGAGTTCTTCGCTGCTGCTGACATGGGGGTGATACCAGTAACTGCCGGCATCGGGCACGCGGAATTTGTAGTCGAAGTATTCGCCAGGCAGCACCGGTAATTGCGAGACGTAGGGCACGCCGTCCATTTCCAGCGGCAGGCGGATGCCGTGCCAGTGGATCGTAGTGGCGACTGGCAGATGATTGATAAAGCGCACCCGCAGCCATTCGCCCTGGCGCACCCGCAACTCGGTGCCTGGCGCCGAAGGGCCGAACGCCCAGGCCTGAGTCTTGTGCCCCGGCACCAACTCTACGTCCAGGGGCGCGGCGATCAACTCGTAATCGTGCCCGGCCTCGGACTCAGCGACTTTCCCCAGCCAGTAGCGGTAGCCACCGCCGGCACCGACGCCTACTACGGCCAGGCCAGCAAGACCACCCAGGATTTGTCGACGGGAAAAGGATCGGGACACAACAACCTCGCGTATCTGCCGCAGGCCAAGGGCCCGCAAAGGGCTGATACGATACACCTGCGTCGGCTAAACAGTAAGGCTTCGCATTGCCGCATGCCAAAAACACGACGGCTCATCCTGTGGGAGCTGGCTTGCCTGCGATCGCGGTGGGCCTGCTACGAATGCGTCAACTGACACTCCGCTATCGCAGGCAAGCCAGCTCCCACATTGATCTTCATTGTTTATTAATGTTTGGCAGCGGCCAGGATCAGGGCTTTCATCTCGGCCACCGCGCCTTTGAAACCGACGAACAACGCGTGGGCCACCAGGGCATGGCCGATGTTCAGCTCGTTGATACCTTTGATTGCGGCCACGGCCTCGACGTTGTGGTAATGCAAGCCATGGCCGGCATTGACGATCAAGCCTTCGTTGAGCCCGCAGTTCACGCCGTCGATGATGCGTTGCAGTTCGTCGGCCACTTCGGTCGGCGTGGTGGCATCGGCGTAGCGACCGGTGTGCAGTTCGATGGCCGGCGCACCCACACGGCGGGAGGCTTCGATCTGGCGTTCGTCGGCGTCGATAAACAGCGAGACTTCACTGCCGATCCGCGACAGGCGCTCCACCGCGGCCTTGATCCGCGCTTCCTGGCCCGCGACGTCGAGGCCGCCTTCGGTGGTCAACTCCTGGCGGGTTTCCGGTACCAGGCAGATATGCGCCGGGCGGATGCGCTCGGCGAACGCCATCATTTCTTCAGTGACGCCCATTTCGAAGTTCATGCGGGTTTGCAGCACGTCCTTGAGCAGCAGCACGTCGCGCTCCTGGATGTGGCGGCGGTCTTCGCGCAGGTGCACGGTGATGCCGTCGGCACCCGCTTCTTCGGCGTCCAGCGCGGCCTTGACCGGGTCAGGGTAACGGGTGCCCCGGGCCTGGCGCAGGGTGGCGACGTGGTCGATGTTGACGCCAAGAAGAATGCGATTGCTGGTGGTCACGGAAGCGCTCCTGAAAAGGGAAAGAATCGGTGCACAGCATACACGGGGATGTCAGGGCTTTCGAAACAACTCGCGACTGACCAGTGGCCGCCCGCCCAGATGCACGGCCAGGGCCTGGCGCATCAGGCGCTTGGCAGCAGACAGCGCACCGGGAGCGTGCCAGTCGGCTTCGCTCATGGCCAGCAGTTCGGTGCCCTGAAACAGGCCGGGCTGCAGCAGGTACACACGTTCAAGCCCGGCATCGACCTGCAGGCGATACATGCCATCGGCGGCGATGGGCTCGCCGTGCAGGTCGTTGGCCAGTTCGAAGCCGTAGCCAAGGTCGTCGAGCAAGCGCCATTCGAAGGCGCGTAGCAGCGGTTCCAGGGGGCGGCCCTCAGCGAGGGCAAGCAAGGTGGCAGCGTAGTGATCGAAGACCGCGGGGTGCGGGTCTTCGGCGGGCAACAGGCGAATCAGCAGTTCATTGAGGTAAAGGCCGCTGAACAGCGCATCGCCATTCAGCCAGGCCGAGGTGCCGACGCTTTCCAGGCGGCCGACGTTTTTCAGCTCGCCCTTGCCGCGAAACTCCACGTCCAGCGCCACGAACGGCCGCGCCAACGTGCCCGCCTTACCGCGCGCGCTGCGCAAGACGGCGCGCAGGCGGCCTTGGGGCGTGAGGAAGTCCACCAGCGCGCTGGTTTCGCGGTAGGCGCGGCTGTGCAGGACGTAGGCGGGTTGGCTGGGGGGGGAGGCGGACATGAGGCTCTCTCGCAGAACGTGAAACAGCGTCGATCCAATGTGGGAGCGGGCTTGACCGCGATGGCGGCGTCACAGTCAACATCTCTGCTGAATGTTACATCCTCATCGCGGGCAAGCCCGCTCCCACAAGGTTTTGCAGTGTGTTCGAGACCCGTTACAGGTCGCCATAGCCCAGGGAGCGCAACGCACGCTCATCATCGGACCAGCCACCCTTAACCTTCACCCACAGGTTGAGCATGATCTTGGAGTCGAACAGCAGCTCCATGTCCTTGCGCGCTTCGGTACCGATACGCTTGATACGCTCGCCCTTGTCGCCAATGATGATTTTCTTCTGGCCGTCACGTTCGACGAGGATCAGCGCATGGATATGCAAGGTCTTGCCCTGCTGCTTGAACTCTTCGATTTCGACGGTGATCTGGTACGGCAGCTCGGCGCCCATCTGGCGCATGATTTTCTCGCGGACCAGTTCGGCGGCGAGGAAGCGGCTGCTGCGGTCGGTGATCTGGTCTTCCGGGAAGAAGTGCTCGTTCTCCGGCAGGTGCTCGGCGATCACGCGCTCCAGGGCTTCCAGGTTATGACCGTGCTGGGCCGAGATCGGGATGATCTGGGCGTTCGGCAGTTGCTCCTGCAGCCAGCTCAGGTGTGGCATCAGCTCGGCTTTGTCTTCGATACGGTCGGTCTTGTTCAGCGCGACGATCAACGGGCCGGTCACGTATTGCACACGCTCGAGGACCATCTGGTCTTCGTCGGTCCACTTGGTGCGGTCGACTACAAAGATCACCACGTCGACGTCTTTCAACGCGGCCGAGGCGGTCTTGTTCATGTAGCGGTTCAGGGCTTTCTCGCCACCTTTGTGCATACCTGGGGTATCGACATACACCGCTTGCACGTGGCCTTCGGTCTTGATGCCCAGCATGTTGTGGCGGGTGGTCTGGGGCTTGCGCGAGGTGATCGCGAGCTTCTGGCCGAGAATGTGGTTGAGCAGCGTGGACTTGCCCACGTTCGGGCGGCCGACGATGGCAACATAGCCACAGCGTGTTGCGGTTGAATCAGTCATGGCCATTCTCCACGCCCAGGGCAATCAGTGCTGCAGCGGCCGCTACCTGTTCGGCAATACGACGGCTCACACCCTGACCTCGGCTTTTTTCGTTCAATAAGGTGATTTCACATTCCACGAAGAACACCCGGCAATGGGGCTCGCCCTGGATATCCACCACTTCGTAGCGTGGCAGTTCGCAACCGCGGGACTGCAAGTACTCTTGCAGGCGGGTCTTGGGATCCTTGTTGGTATCGACCAGCGTCAGGCTTTCGATTTCCGAGGCCAGCCAGGCGACCACGCGCTCCTTGGCCGTCTCCATGCCTGCATCAAGGTAGATCGCACCGATCAAGGCTTCCAGGGCATCAGCCAGGATTGACTCGCGACGGAAACCGCCGCTTTTCAACTCGCCGGAACCCAGCCGCAGGTACTCGCCCAGGCCGAAGCCTCGGGCCAGCACGGCCAGGGTCTCGCCTTTTACAAGGCGTGCGCGCAGGCGTGAAAGCTGGCCTTCTCGCGCTTGGGGGAAACGCTCGAACAGCGCCTCGCCGGCGGCGAAATTGAGGATAGCGTCACCGAGGAATTCCAGGCGCTCGTTATTGCGCCCTGCAAAGCTGCGGTGTGTGAGGGCAAGGACCATCAATTCCTGGTCCTTGAAGGTGTAGCCGAGCTGACGCTCGAGACGACTTAGAGAAACGGTCACGGTTTATCCATATCTAGTTGATGGCACCGGCGGCCATCGACGATTGACGCAGTGTTCAAATTCAAATCCTGATGGGTACCGGGCATCGGAAAATGTCCAAGCCCCAGAAAAGCATTCGGCGCTGTGTTCACAGCGCCGCTTGTATTACTTGATCAGCCCGACCCGCGAGAAGTTCGGCAGGTGGCTGAGCTTGGGTTCCGGCCAACTCATCCAGACCGCGAAGGCTTTGCCGACAATGTTCTCGTCGGGCACCATGCCCAGCAGGTCTTTGGGAATGTTGGGGTCATCCCAGTAGCGGCTGTCGTTGGAGTTGTCGCGGTTGTCGCCCATCATGAAGTAGTGCCCGGCAGGCACTTTCCACTGGCCATCCGGCATCGCACGGTAGCGGCTCATTTCCTTGCGGATTTGGTGCTCCACCGCGCCGAGTTTTTCCTGGTACAGCTCGGCGCTGCCCAGGGTGTTCGGCTCGGCGCCCAGCAGCTTCTCGGCCACCGACTCACCGTTGATGAACAGGCGCTTGTCACTGGTGTAGCGCACCACGTCGCCCGGCAGGCCGACCACACGCTTGATGTAGTTGACGTTCGGGTCGCTTGGGTAGCGGAACACCATCACATCGCCGCGCTGCGGGTCACCCACGGGGATGACTTTCTTGTCGATCACCGGCAGACGAATGCCGTAGGAAAACTTGTTCACCAGGATGAAGTCGCCCACGTCCAGGGTCGGTTTCATCGACCCCGAAGGGATCTGGAACGGCTCTACCAGAAACGAGCGCAGCACCAGCACGATGAACAACACCGGAAAGAACGACTTGCCGTACTCAACCAGCAAGGGCTCTTTGTTCAGCTTTTCGACCACCACCGCATCGGGCTGGCTGACGCTACCCTGATAGGAAGCGATGGCCGCCCGACGTCGCGGGGCGAAGAACACCAGATCGAGCAACGCCAGGAGACCACAGACGGCAACGGCAATGACCAGCAACAGCGGGAAATTTAGTGACATAGGACCTAACTATCCAACCTGAGCACCGCAAGGAAGGCTTCTTGTGGAACTTCCACGTTGCCTACTTGCTTCATGCGTTTTTTACCGGCCTTTTGCTTCTCAAGCAGCTTGCGCTTACGGCTTACGTCACCGCCGTAGCATTTGGCCAGTACGTTCTTTCTGAGAGCCTTGACGGAGGTCCGTGCAATGATCTGCCCGCCAATGGCGGCCTGGATCGCGACGTCGAACATCTGGCGCGGAATCAGTTCTTTCATCTTCTCGGTCAGTTGGCGACCTTTGTAGTGCGCGTTGTCCTTGTGCACGATCAGTGCCAAGGCATCTACCTTGTCGCCGTTGATCAGCACATCCAGTTTCACCAGATTAGCCGATTGGTAACGATCGAAATGGTAGTCCAGCGAAGCATAGCCGCGACTGGTGGACTTGAGACGGTCGAAGAAGTCCAGGACCACTTCGTTCATCGGCATATCGTAGGTCACTTGTACCTGGGTACCGAGAAACAGCATGTCGCGCTGCACGCCACGCTTTTCGATGCACAGGGTAATGACGTTGCCCAAGTGTTCCTGCGGTACCAGGATATTGGCCCGCACGATCGGCTCGCGCATGTCTTCAATGGCCGACAGGTCCGGGAGCTTGGAGGGGTTGTCGACGTAAATCGTTTCACCGGTTTTGAGCAGCAACTCGAAAATAACGGTGGGTGCGGTGGTGATCAGGTCCAGGTCGTATTCGCGCTCAAGGCGCTCCTGGATGATCTCCATGTGCAGCATGCCCAGGAACCCGCAACGGAAACCGAAGCCCAGGGCGTCGGAGCTTTCCGGGGTGTACTGCAACGACGAGTCGTTGAGGGTCAGTTTTTGCAGGGCTTCGCGGAAATCTTCGAAGTCATCGGAGCTGACCGGGAACAGGCCGGCGTAGACCTGTGGCTGGATGCGCTTGAAGCCGGGCAGCACGTCGACGTCTGGCGTGGAGCTCAGGGTCAGGGTATCACCCACTGGCGCACCGTGAATGTCCTTGATACCGGCGATGATGAAGCCTACTTCACCGGCTTTCAGATCAACGGTGGCAGTGTGCTTGGGGTTGAATACACCGACGCTGTCCACCAGGTGGATCTTGCCGGTGGACTTGACCAGGATCTTGTCGCCCTTCTTCACACGGCCATGGCGCACGCGTACCAGGGAAACAACGCCCAGGTAGTTGTCGAACCAGGAGTCGATGATCAACGCTTGCAGCGGATCTTCGTAGTTGCCGGTCGGCGCGGGAATGGTGTGCACCAGGCGTTCGAGCACTTCGTCGACACCCAGGCCGGTCTTGGCGCTGCAGGTGACGGCGTCGGTAGCGTCGATGCCGATGATCTTCTCGATCTCTTCCTTGACGCGCTCAGGCTCGGCCTGGGGCAGGTCGATCTTGTTGAGCACGGGCATGACTTCCAGGCCCTGCTCGATCGCGGTGTAGCAGTTGGCAACCGACTGCGCCTCGACGCCCTGGCCGGCATCGACCACCAGCAACGCACCTTCACAGGCCGCCAGCGAACGGCTGACTTCGTAGGTGAAGTCAACGTGGCCTGGGGTGTCAATGAAGTTCAGTTGGTAAGTGATGCCGTCTTTGGCCTTGTAGTACAGCGTGACGCTGTGGGCCTTGATGGTGATCCCGCGCTCGCGTTCGAGGTCCATGGAATCCAGTACCTGGGCTTCCATTTCACGCTCGGCAAGGCCGCCGCACATCTGGATAAATCGATCGGCCAGCGTCGACTTGCCATGGTCAATGTGGGCGATGATGGAGAAATTGCGGATATGACTCAAATCACTCACGGATCAACACTCAAAAAGGCTGCAGGCAGATTGCCCGCTGAAAAATAGCCGGGAATTGTACCTGATGCTCAGGCCAGACGTCATCTTTGCTGACCAATACAAAAAAGCCCCGTTTCCACGGGGCTTATTACTGTAGGAGCGAGCATGCTCGCGAAAATCGCCAACGATAACGCGCTTATCCTGGATAAACGCGGCGTTTCGTAGATTTTCGCGAGCAAGCTCGCTCCTACAGGGAGGGGCATTATGCAAGCGGCTTCAACCGGCCCGACGCAGCAGCCAGAACCCGGCCACAGCACAAATAGCTGTTGGCACCAGTACCGCAAACAGCGGCGAAAAACCGAATACCAGGCTCGACGGCCCCAGCAAGTCCTGGGCGATGCGGAAGGTGAAACCCACCAGCACACCGGTAAATACCCGCTGGCCCAGGGTCACGGAACGCAACGGCCCGAAAATGAAGGAGATCGCCATCAACACCAACGCAGCGGTAACCACCGGTTGCAAGACTTTCACCCAGAACGCCAGCCAGTAGCGGCCATTGTTCAAACCCTGCTCCTTGAGATAGTGGATATAGCTCCATAAACCGGAGATAGGCAGCGCTTCCGGTACCATCACCACGGTGTTGAGCAATTCCGGCTTCAGGGCGATATCCCACTGCTCAGTCGGCACATTGACCACTTCGGTGCTGGACTGGGTGCCCTGGCCCACGTTACGGAAGTACGTGGTGGTGACGTCGCTCAGTTGCCATTGTTCGCCACTGTACTGCGCGCGCTTGGCGAAGCTGGACGACAACATGTGCCGTTCTTTGTCGAAGGTGTAGCGGGTTACCCCGATCAACAGGCCACCCGGCTGCACGGCGTTGATGTGGATGAACTCATCACCCTGGCGGTGCCACAGGCCGTGCTTGGCGCTTTGCGCATCGCCCGAACCCTGGGCCAGGGCGCGATTGGCCTGGGCGGTGGCTTCGGCCGGTGGCGCGACGTATTCACCGATCAGCACGCTGCACGCCATCAGCAGCAGCATCGGCTTCATGACCGCCCAGACGATACGGCCGATGGAAACCCCGGCGGCGCGCATGATGGTCAGTTCGCTGTTGCTGGCCAGGGTGCCCAGGCCGATCAGGCAGCCAATCAGCGCGGCCATTGGCATCATGTCGTAGAGGCGACGCGGCGCGGTCAGTGCCACGTAGCTCAGCACGTCCGTGACCGTGTAGGTATCGGTGACGTTGCCCACTTCATCAATGAAGGCGAACAGCAAGGCCAGGCCGAGAATGATGCCCAATACCGCCAGGATGGCGATCAGTACGCTAATGCCGATGTAGCGATCAAGCTTAGCCACGAGCCAACTCCTTCAGGCCACGACGGCTCTTCATTTTCAAACGGATAGGTTCCCAATAGAGCAGCCCCAGGCCGATCATCAGGAAAACCCCGTGTACCCACCACAGGCCCAGTGCCGGCGGCAACTTGCCCTTCTCCAGGGAACCACGGGCGGAAATCAGGATGGTCAGGTAGGCCATGTACAGCAGGATCGCCGGCAGCAACTTGAGGAAGCGCCCCTGGCGCGGGTTGACGCGCGACAGCGGCACGGCCATCAGGGTCACGATAAATACCAGCAACGGCAGGGAAAGGCGCCATTGCAGCTCGGCGATGGAGCGCAATTCCGGGCTGCCGAAGAGCGATGAGGTGGGCAGCGCGTCGCGGTCGGTGACCTCGTCACTGATCTCGGCCTTGGGCAGCATGACGCCATAGGTGTCGTACTTGATGGCGCGATAGTCCGCCAGGCCAGGGCTGCCGTCGTAGCGGTAGCCGTTTTCCAGGATCAGGTAGCGGTTGCCATCGGGGCGGATTTCCTGGCGTCCGCTGTCGGCCACCAGAATGGTAATGCCACGGTCTTTCTGGTTCTGGCCGAGGTTCTTCTGGGAAATGAACACGCCGCCCAGGTTGGAGCGGTCGTCAGTCATGGTTTCGGTGTAGGTCACTCGCGAGCCGTCGCTGAGCGCCTGGAAGCGACCGGGTTCAAGGGTGTCGAACTCAGTCATCGCATCCTGCTTGTTCAGCAGCAACTGGAATTGCATGGCCCCCTGGGGCGCCAGGCTCATGCTCAACCAGGCCACCACCAGGGCAACACCGGCGGCAGGCACCATGGTCATGGCCAGCAGGCGCTGCTGGCTCATGCCGGTGGCCGACAGCACAGTCATCTCACTTTCCAGGTACAGCCGGCCATAGGCCAGCAATATGCCGAGGAACAGTCCCAGCGGCAGGATCAACTGGAGCATGCCGGGCATCCGGTAGCCCATGATCAGGAACAGTGAGCCCGGATCCAGGGCGCCAGCGGCGGCTTGGGCCAGGAACTTGACGAAACGACCACTCATGATGATGACCAGCAACACCGCACTCACGGCACTCAGGGTCAACAGGACTTCGCGGGACAGATAACGGAAGACAATCAAACCAGACACTCCAGGGTTGTCAGGCTAAGGCGGCCAAACAAGCAAGCATACCGAGTCGACCCGTTTACCACGGGCCGGCTAAAAAGATGGCGCATTATCCTGTGATTGACCGCGCCTGTCACGGAGCTTACTCATGCGCACGCACAAAGCGTGCGCCAAGGGTTGTCAGGCTCCGCTGGCGAGGTTCAAACTGCGGCCTTTGTCGCTGGCGGTTTACAACGCTGCCGAGCTTTAAAGCCGGAGTACAAGCTCCCGGCTCACAGACCTTGATAAGGGACCCGAAAATGGAATTGGTTGTAAAAAGCGTTAGCCCCGAAACGTTGAAAACCGCCACCCTCGTGGTCGCTGTCGGCGAAGGCCGCACACTCGGCGTCGCCGCCAAGCAACTGGACGAACTGAGCGGCGGCGCTATCAGCGCCGTGCTCAAGCGCGGCGACCTGGCCGGCAAAGTCGGCCAGAGCCTGCTGCTGCAGAGCCTGCCCAACCTTAAGGCCGAGCGCGTTTTGCTGGTGGGCGTGGGCAAGGATGCCGAACTGGGCGACCGTCCGTTTCGCAAGATCGTCAGCGGCATCCTCACCACCCTCAAGGGCCTGGGCGGCAGCGATGCGGTGCTGGCACTCGATGAAATCGTGGTCAAGGGCCGCGACAGCTACGGCAAGACCCGCCTGCTGGCCGAGTCGCTGGTGGACGGCGGCTATATTTTCGACCAGTTCAAGAGCCAGAAAGCCGAACCCCGCGCCCTGAAGAAAATCACCCTGCTGACCATCAAGGCTGCCCAGGCTGAAGTCCAGCGCGCCGTCACCCACGCCCAGGCCATCGCTAATGGCATGTCGTTCACTCGCGACCTGGGCAACCTGCCGCCGAACATCTGCCACCCGACATTCCTGGGCGAACAGGCCAAGGCACTGGGCAAAGAGTTCAAGGGCTTGAAGGTTGAAGTGCTGGACGAGAAGAAAATCAAGGACCTGGGCATGGGCTCGTTCTATGCCGTGGGCCAGGGCAGCGACCAGCCGCCACGCCTGATCGTGATGCAATACAACGGCGGCAAGAAGTCCGAGAAGCCTTACGCCCTGGTAGGTAAAGGCATCACCTTCGACACCGGCGGCATCAGCCTCAAGCCGGGTGCCGGCATGGACGAGATGAAGTACGACATGGGCGGCGCCGCCAGCGTGTTCGGCACCCTGCGTGCGGTGCTTGAGCTCAAGCTGCCGATCAACCTGGTGTGCATTTTGGCCTGTGCCGAGAATATGCCGAGCGGCGGTGCTGCGCGCCCGGGCGATATCGTCACCACCATGAGCGGCCAGACTGTGGAGATCCTCAACACCGACGCCGAAGGCCGCCTGGTGCTGTGCGACGCCCTGACCTACGCCGAGCGCTTCAAGCCCCAGGCCGTGATCGACATCGCCACTCTGACCGGTGCCTGCATCGTGGCCCTGGGCTCCCACACCTCAGGCCTGCTGGGCAACAACGACGAACTGATTGAGCAACTGCTCAGCGCCGGCAAGGCCGCCGACGACCGCGCCTGGCAACTGCCGCTGTTCGATGAGTACCAGGAACAGCTCGACAGCCCGTTCGCCGACATCGCCAACATCGGTGGCCCTAAAGCCGGCACCATCACCGCGGCCTGCTTCCTGTCGCGCTTTGCCAAGAACTTCAACTGGGCGCACCTGGACATCGCCGGCACCGCCTGGACCAGCGGCGGCAAGGACAAGGGCGCCACTGGCCGTCCGGTGCCCCTGTTGACCCAATACCTGCTGGATCGCGCCAAAGCTTAAGCGGCCCCGGCCCTTCTGTAGGAGCGAGCTTGCTGTGGCGAGGGAGCTTGCTCCCGTTGACTGCGTAGCAGTCCCCGGCTTTTCAGGGGCGCTCCGCACCCCAGCGCAAGCAAGCTTGCTCGCCACAGCAAGCTCGCTCCTACAGGAGGGTAGTCAGGCCCGCCCCAGGATTTCCAATGCCCCAAGTCGACTTCTATATATTGCCCAGCGCCGATCCCCTCGCGCGCCTGGACTTTGCCTGCAAACTCACCGAAAAAGCCTGGCGTATGGGCCATCGCATCTACCTGCACTGCAGCGATGCCGCCCAACGTGACGAACTTGATGCCCGTCTGTGGCGCTTCAAGGGCGAAAGCTTCGTGCCCCACGGCCACGCCGAATCCGAACCTGAAAGCCTAGTTGTGCTGGGCTTGGGAGACAACTGCGGCGATCACCATGACTTGCTGGTCAACCTCGACCTGAAAGTACCGGCCTTTGCCCAAGCGTTCGCCCGTGTGGCGGAAGTGGTGGTCGAAGACCCGGCTATTCGTCAGGCTGCGCGGGAGAGTTTCCGTTTCTACCGTGAACAGGGCTATCCTCTGCAAGATCACCGGCTACAACGACTTTGAGTACATGATGGACACTCCAAACCCGCTGAAAAAAGACGACCACCTGCTGGATGACCTGGAGTCGATCCGTCAGTTGCTGGGTGATGACAACCTGCAACCGCCGCTGCTGACCGAGACGGCCGATGGCGAGGTACAGATCCCGCTGCTGTTCGACATGGTCGGCGGCAAGCCTGCCGCGCCGGCACCTGTGGTTGCAGAACCAGCGCCAGCAGCCGAAAAAGCCCCGGACGCGCTGTTGCTGCACCTGGACAACGAACTGCGCGCCGCTGCGCAATTGATCATGCAGGATGTGATCGATGACTTTGCGCCGCATATCGAGGCGGAGATCAAGCGTCGGATGGATGCGCGGATGGAGCGGTTGCTCAGCCAATACCAGAACTGAAGGTGCCCCCACCCCTGTGGGAGCTGGCTTGCCTGCGATGGCGGCGCATCAGTCGCCGAAGATGCTGACTGAAACACCGCCATCGCAGGCAAGCCAGCTCCCACATTAATTCTGCATCGGTCTTAAACCGTCTTCACCTCGCCCTCGCCCCTATCCCCCGTTATACTTGCCGGCTTTCCTGAATAAACGCCAACTAGGGTCCCGCCGCGCATGGATAAGACCTACCAGCCCCACGCTATCGAAACTTCCTGGTACAACACCTGGGAGTCCGAGAACTATTTCGCCCCACAAGGTGCGGGCGACTCGTACACCATCATGATTCCGCCACCGAACGTCACTGGCAGCCTGCACATGGGCCATGGCTTCAACAATGCGATCATGGATGCGTTGATCCGCTTCCGCCGCATGCAGGGTCGCGACACCCTGTGGCAACCGGGCACCGACCACGCCGGTATCGCCACCCAGATGCTGGTGGAACGCCAACTGGAAGCCACCGGCCAGAACCGTCACGACCTGGGTCGCGAGAAATTCCTGGAGAAAGTCTGGGAATGGAAGGACCAGTCCGGCGGCAATATCAGCCGTCAGATCCGTCGCCTGGGTTCGTCCGTAGACTGGAGCCGCGAGCGCTTCACCATGGACGACGGCCTGTCCGAAGCCGTAAAAGAAGCCTTCGTACGCCTGCACGAAGACGGCCTGATCTACCGCGGCAAGCGCCTGGTCAACTGGGACACCAAGTTGCACACGGCGATTTCCGATCTCGAAGTGGAAAACCACGACGAGAAAGGCTTCCTGTGGAACCTCAAGTATCCGCTGGCCGATGGCGCCAAGACCGCCGAGGGCAACGATTACCTGATCGTTGCCACCACCCGTCCGGAAACCATGCTCGGCGATGCCGCCGTCGCCGTTAACCCGAACGACGAGCGCTACCAGGCGCTGATCGGCAAGTTCGTCGAACTGCCGTTGGTTGGCCGCCGTATCCCGATCATCGCGGACGACTATTGCGACCCTGAATTCGGCACCGGCTGCGTGAAAATCACCCCGGCCCACGATTTCAACGACTATGAAGTCGGCAAGCGCCACAACCTGCCGCTGCTGAACATCTTCGACAAAAATGCCGCCGTATTGCCGGCCTGCCAGGTGTTCAACCTGGACGGCTCGCTCAACGACAGCATCGACGGCAAGATCCCGGCCGAATATGCCGGCCTCGACCGTTTTGAAGCGCGCAAGCAGATCGTTGCCGCCTTCGACGCCGCCGGTTTGCTGGTCAGCGTCGACGACCACGGCCTCAAAGTGCCCAAGGGCGACCGCTCCGGCACCGTGATCGAGCCGTGGCTGACCGACCAGTGGTACGTGTCCACCAAGCCGCTGGCCGAGCCTGCGATTGCCGCCGTGGAAGATGGCCGCATCCAGTTCGTGCCTAAACAGTACGAAAACATGTACTTCTCGTGGATGCGCGACATCCAGGACTGGTGCATCAGCCGTCAGCTGTGGTGGGGCCACCGTATTCCGGCCTGGTACGACGAATCGGGCAAGGTCTATGTAGGCCGCGACGAAGCCGAAGTGCGCGCCAAGCACAACCTCGGCGCGGACATCGCGCTGCAACAGGACAACGACGTACTGGACACCTGGTTCAGTTCAGGCCTGTGGACCTTCTCTACCCTGGGCTGGCCGCAGCAGACCGAGTTCCTGAAGAAATTCCACTCCACCGACGTGCTGGTCACCGGCTTCGACATCATTTTCTTCTGGGTTGCCCGGATGATCATGCTCACCATGCACCTGGTGAAGAACGAAGACGGCACCCCACAGGTACCGTTCAAGACCGTGTACGTACACGGCCTGGTACGCGACGGCCAGGGCCAGAAGATGTCCAAGTCCAAGGGCAACGTCCTGGACCCACTGGATATCATCGACGGCATCGACCTGGAAACCCTGGTGCAGAAACGCACCTCGGGCCTGATGCAGCCGAAACTGGCGAAAAAGATCGAGAAGCAGACCCGCGACGAGTTCGAAGGCGGCATCGCCAGCTACGGCACCGACGCCCTGCGCTTCACCTTCTGCTCGCTGGCCTCCACCGGTCGCGACATCAAGTTCGACATGGGCCGCGTCGAAGGCTATCGCAACTTCTGCAACAAGATCTGGAATGCGGCGCGCTACGTGCTGGACAAAGGCGAAGACTGCGGCCAGAACGGCGAAGCCTATGAGTTGAGCCTGGCGGATCGCTGGATCATCTCGCAGCTGCAGCGCACCGAAGCCGAAGTG
Source organism: Pseudomonas sp. AL10 (assembly GCF_029960685.1). Classification (NCBI taxonomy): domain Bacteria; kingdom Pseudomonadati; phylum Pseudomonadota; class Gammaproteobacteria; order Pseudomonadales; family Pseudomonadaceae; genus Pseudomonas; species Pseudomonas sp. AL10. The sequence continues at coordinate 4,283 of NZ_JASBQZ010000020.1, read as the reverse complement.
ACCCGCCAGCTCGACCAGTTCCGTTTCGACCTGGCCGCACAGGCCCTGTATGAGTTCATCTGGAACCAGTATTGCGACTGGTACCTGGAACTGTCCAAGCCGGTGCTGTGGGACGAAAACTCGCCGGTCGAGCGCCAGCGCGGCACCCGTCGCACCTTGGTGCGCGTGCTGGAAGTGGCGTTGCGCCTCGCGCACCCGTTCATGCCGTTCATCACCGAAGAAATCTGGCAGCGCCTGGCGCCGCTGGCCGGTATCGAAGGCAAGACCATCATGCTGCAACCTTGGCCGGTGGCCAACGAAGCGCGCATCGATGAGGCCGCCGAAAGCGATATCGAATGGCTCAAGACCCTGATGCTCGGCACGCGCAACATCCGCGCCGAGATGAACATCGGGCCGGGCAAGCCTTTGGCCGTGTTCGTCAAGAACGCCAGTGCCGAAGATCAGCGTCGCCTCAGCGAGAACGATGCACTGCTCAAGAAGCTGGCCAAGCTGGAGTCGATCACCGTATTGGCTGAAGGCGCCGAAGCACCGCTGTCCGCCACTGCGTTGGTGGGCGACATGGAAGTGCTGGTGCCAATGGCCGGACTGATCGACAAGGGTGCGGAACTTGCGCGCCTCGACAAGGAAATTGCGCGTCTGCAAGGCGAAGTGCAACGAGTGGGCGGCAAGCTGTCCAACGCGGCGTTCGTCGACAAGGCGCCGGCTGAAGTGATCGAGAAAGAACGCGCCAAGTTGGCCGAGGCAGAACAAGCCTTGGGCAAGCTGGCAGAGCAACATGCGCGGATTTCCAGCCTGTAAGGCTGGCGCCGTGTGAAAAAAGAGACCTTCGGGTCTCTTTTTTTTGTCCAGCAAAACGACATCATTTCCGACTCTGAACCCTATCCCTGTGGGAGCTGGCTTGCCTGCGATAGCATCACCTCGGTCTGCCTGATACACCCAGTCGCCTGCATCGCAGGCAAGCCAGCTCCCACATTTGACCGAGTTGTGTTCAGGAATGTGTGACAATGCCCACCACATTGAGCCAACACCAGAATCATCATGACCGCCCCCACTACGCCCAAACCACCGCGCAAGAAGCCTAAAACCGCCGCCACGGCCAAACCCGTCGCGCCGCGCAAAGAGGCCACCCTGCACCCACGCAACCGCCACACGGGCCGTTACGACTTCCCGGCGCTGATCAAGACCACGCCTGAACTGGCCAAATTCGTGATCATCAATCCCTACGGCAAAGAGAGCATCGACTTCGCCAGCCCGGATGCGGTGCGGGTGTTCAACCGGGCGTTGCTCAAGTCGTTCTATGGCATCCAACATTGGGATATCCCGGCGGACTATCTATGCCCGCCGGTGCCGGGGCGTGCCGACTATGTGCATTTCCTCGCCGACCTGCTGGCCAGCGTCAACGAGGGCAAGATTCCCCGCGGTTCGATCGTCAAGGTGCTGGACGTCGGCATGGGCGCCAACTGCGTCTACCCACTGATTGGCTATATGGAGTACCGCTGGAACTTCCTCGGCTCGGAGGTCGACCCGATCGCCGTGAGCGCCGCCAAGGCCATCGTGCAATCCAACGACCTGAGCAAGGTCATCCAGTTGCGCCAGCAACCCAACCCCAAACAAATTCTGTTGGGCCTGCTGGAGCCGGGTGAACGCTTTGACCTTACGATGTGCAACCCGCCCTTCCATGCGTCCATGGACGAAGCCACCAAAGGCAGCGAGCGCAAGTGGCGCGCCTTGGGCAAGGCCGACCCGAAACGCAAATTGCCGGTGCTCAACTTCGGTGGTCAATCGGCCGAACTGTGGTGTGAGGGCGGCGAGGCGCGGTTTGTGACGCAGTTGATCGCCGAAAGCGCGCACTTTGCGCATAAAGTGCTGTGGTTCAGCACCCTGGTGTCCAAAGCCTCCAACTTGCCGGCGATCGAAACGGCGCTGAAAAAAGCCGGCGTGCTGGAAAGCCAGGTGGTGGAGATGTCCCAGGGGCAAAAGCAGAGCCGCTTCGTGGCCTGGACGTTCCAGACCAAGAACGAGCAGCAGATCTGGCGCCAGCGCTGGGTTCGATAAGCCCGCCACACAATAAAATCGCAGGCAATAAAAAACCGTGCCCGGATCACTCCGAAGCACGGTTTTTTTTGCTGCGTCTTACTTGTTAACAGCGTCGGTCAGGCCTTTAGCCACAACCAGCTTGATAACTTTCTTGGCAGCGATTTCGATGGCAGCGCCAGTCGAAGGGTTACGGCCAGTACGGGCAGGACGCTCGGTCACTTTCAGTTTGCCAACGCCTGGCAGAGTGATTTCGCCGCCATTTTCCAGCTGATCAGCAACAACTTGGCTCAGTTGGTCCAGCAGAGCACGCACGGTAGTTTTCGGTGCGTCTACTGCTTCAGCCAGGTCAGCGATCAGTTGGTCTTTAGTAATAGCCATTGTGGTGTTCCTTCCCTATCAAATTCATATGGATTGCAGAGTGCAGTGTCAGCCGTCGAGCCCGACCGTCATGGCCTGGCATCCCCGGCTATAACCACGGAGATCGGGGTTATAGATGCTTGAAACGGGGATTGGTTCGACCTGACAAATGCTGAATGCACGCTTAACGCCGAGACTTGGCGTAAGACGGGGCAAAACTAGCACAGAGACGGGGAAATATCCGCCTCAACATACCCATTTGGTCAGCTTTATCGCTCTAAACCGTGAAAAAAAGGCATATGGCCAGTCACAGGGCGTGCAAAATGCCGTTCGGGGCACGTCTTGACCAATGGGTGCGGTACACTGGGCGACTTTTCGGGGAGGCCAACCGCTCCCCCTTCAACCAGCCGAGAAGCCTATGCCGATCCGTCATTGCATCGTCCACCTGATCGACAAAAAACCCGACGGCACACCCGCAGTTCTTCACGCCCGCGACACGGAACTGGCCGAGTCCGCCGCCATCGAGAACATGCTTGCCGACCTCAACGAGAGCTACAACGCCAAACAAGGCAAGGCCTGGGGTTTCTTCCATGCCGAGTCCGGCGCGCACCCGTTCAGCGGCTGGTTGAAGGACTACTTTGACGGTGGCCAGGACTTCACCAGCTTCAGCCGCACGGCGGTAGAGCACCTGCAGAAGCTGATGGAGGAGTCCAACCTCTCCACCGGCGGCCATGTGCTGTTTGCCCATTACCAGCAAGGCATGACCGACTACCTGGCCATCGCCCTGCTGCACCACAGCGAAGGCGTGGCGGTGACCGACGAGCTGGACGTGACGCCCTCGCGCCACCTGGACCTGGGCCAGTTGCACCTGGCGGCGCGTATCAACGTCTCCGAGTGGCAGAACAACAAGCAGTCCAAGCAGTACATCTCCTTCATCAAAGGCAAGAACGGCAAGAAGGTCTCGGAGTACTTCCGCGACTTTATCGGCTGCCAGGAAGGCGTGGATGGCCCGGGCGAAACCCGCACCCTGCTCAAGGCGTTCAGTGACTTCGTCGAAAGCGAAGACCTGCCCGACGAGTCCGCCCGCGAGAAAACCAAGACCCTGGTGGACTACGCCAGCAGCCAGGCGAAGCTCGGCGAACCCATGGGCCTGGAAGAGCTCTCGGGCCTGATCGATGAAGACCGGCCAAAAGCCTTCTACGACCACATCCGCAACAAGGATTACGGCCTGTCGCCGGAAATTCCGGCCGACAAACGCACCCTCAACCAGTTCCGCCGCTTCACCGGGCGCGCCGAGGGCCTGTCCATCAGCTTTGAAGCGCACCTGCTGGGCGACAAGATCGAGTACGACGAAGCCGCCGGCACCTTGATCATCAAGGGCCTGCCGACCCAACTGACCGACCAGCTCAAGCGCCGTAACTGATGCTGGGCGGGGTACTCAAGAAAGTCCTGCTGGTGTTGCTGGTGGTGGTTGCGATCCAGAACTGGGGCAAGGTCGAGCGTCTGTTCAACCCGTCCCAGGTGGTCCCGGAGCAGGTGCGCGCCTCTGCGCGGGTGGTGCTCTATGCCACCGAATGGTGTGGGTACTGCAAGCAGATCCGGCGTTTTCTGGACCAGAAGGGTATCCCGTACCAGGCCGTCGATATCGAGAAGGATGCCCAGGCGCGCAAGGCGTATGAGGCGCTGGGCGGTGGTGGGATTCCGTTTGTGGATGTGAACGGCACGTTGATTCGCGACTACAACCCTGAAGCGATCATGGCCGCATTGAAGTAACACACAATCAAATGTGGGAGCTGGCTTGCCTGCGAAGACGGCCTAACAGTCAACGCAGTTAGACCGGGTACATATCCGTTATTTAGGTAACGGCCACCTAGGGTTCCGCTCTGACA